>JAKSBO010000864.1 GCA_022361095.1 Desulfobacterales bacterium
CCCTGGTCTCAGAACTCCTTGAACTGGCCCGCCTGGAGTCCGCCCGGATGGACCTCTCTGTGGAGCCCTTTGATCCCAGGGAGCTGATCCAGGATATCTGTCAAAAATTTACCCTTGCCGCAGAACAAAAAGAGATTGAACTGAGCCAACGGTTCGAAGGTTCCGTTCCCTTTGTTGAAGCGGACATCGCCCTGATCGAAAGGGCCCTGGAAAACCTCATTGCAAACGCCCTGGACTATACCCCGGTCAAGGGCACTGTGTCCGTGGCGATTTCCCTGGAAACAGAGGTCGTGATCCGAATCAGCGATACAGGCCCGGGCATTCCGGAAAAAGAGCTGCCACACATTTTCAACCGTTTTTACCGGCCCGGTCCGTCCGGCAGGAAAAAAGGCGGACACACCGGCCTTGGCCTTGCCATTACCGCCAGGATTCTCCAACTCCACGGCAGGCAAATCCAGATTGAAAGCCACTTGGGCAAAGGAAGCTGTTTTTTCTTTTCCCTTCCCCCCTGGCAACGCCTTACTGAATCTTAATTTTGGGATTTTAACACAAAACAAGCCGGATCATATTACTTTTTTATCCTGTTCACCTTGTAAATGGATACAATTTCTTTTACACTCCCGGAAAAATCTAAAATTAATTTGCACGCCACAAATAACGCCAGGAACGCTTTAAGAAAAAAACTTCCTGAAATATGGAATTAAAGTAATATTATATAACTTTTTTCCATCGAAAAAGCTGATACTGATTGAAATATCAATTCAAATTATCACTTTTCATTATTCTTATGTTTTCACATAAAATAAGAAATTCTGTGTTATTTTTTTGAATTCAAAAGGCATTTATATTCAACAAGCAAAAACTTTATTAGGCGATGAAAAAACCAATCCATATATCAATATATAGGCATATATCGTGCATAATATATGCGAAATCTTTAAACACAAGTGCGAAAAAAACAAATCAAAAGGAGCTTTTTTACAATGTATAAAATAAGCAGTTTACTTAGAATCGGATTAATTTATAGTTTTTTGTTTTGTCTCGCGCCATCCGTTTTTGCCGATGGCTTAGTCGTTGATCAGAATGGCCAGGTCGGGGTAGGGACGGATTCCCCTGATTCCATCTTGCATGTCTCCGGCACCGCAGACCAGTACAGCAACTCCCAGATCCATATTGATGGAGAATCACACAATGCCCCTGGTATCTTAAGAATTACTGGTGGAGGAAATGGATATATAGAATCGGCTGTTGTGTCATCTTCAAAGAATGCTTACAGAGGTGCCGGATTGTATATTGAAAATCAGGCGGATTCTTATGAGTCAACTTGGTTTATGGGGAATGCTTATGGTCCCGCGCAACACTTTCAGATCGGCTATACGGATGATAAGATGGCCGAGTCCGGAGAAGGAATGTCTGCGGCTAGTCCTTCAAATTCAAAAATGGTTATTAACCATGAAGGTAAAGTTGGGATCGGAACCACGGAGCCATTGAGTGCTTTACATGTTGATGGGTCTGTTATCACAGGGAGCGGCAGGGGGTCAACGACTCATAATGTTTTAAACTATTTTACCAATCAAGAGACAACCCATCATGTCCATATTAAAACGCCTTTCAACCCCAATATTAGATCACAAATGTTTCATTTAAAAGTTAGGGGCTATGCATATCGCGCACAGCAAATAATCGATTTAACATTTGCCGGCTATGCTTACTTCGCGACTAAAACGTTAAGGTATCCTGTAACTCTTGATCCAAGCGGAGCACTAAATCCAGTCGCTTATAAGGGAAGTGACGGCTATATTTATCTGAGATTTACTCCGGCAAATACATATTACATAACGCTGGCCGTGGATTCTATGTATGTCGGAAATGGAAAGATTCTAAAGGCCGGTGATATTACTGAAGTTATTCTTTCATCTTCGGCTGAACTTTAAATCAGGAGATAGCAATGGCAAAAATTAAGAAAATCGTTATGTTTCTTACTATTGGTTTTATGGTAACCGGACTTATGAGTATGAATGTGGCTTTTTCAGAAGATAATATCTTTGACCATGAACAAGATCCGGAAAATGCCGTCATTGAAGAAAATCATGACCCGGAAACGCCCGGTTTAATACTGGATATAATTGGTGACGAGGCAGATATTGACTTGGGGCCTGTCATTGAAGATGAACCTGTTGAATCAGGGCCGGATTGATATCGGTCAGTGGGCCTGAATTTGTTTTTACTCGATAATCGAGTTTTAATTATATTCCCGGATAAATCGTTCAGTCCCGGATGATCGCGACGATGCTTGAACAATTGAAGAACTGATGCGGCAGAATCAGAGCCGGCAACAGAAAATTCAAGAATTAAAAATTCTCTGGAAGTCTTAAAAAAAGGACACCTAACCAATGTGTATTGTCTGCAACAAATTTATGAAAAGAATATTGTTTTCTCTTTTAACTTTGGTCTCGATTTCCGATCTGAGTCAGGCAGGGACCGCAGATGTTATAGTACAGGACGTGACCGTACAAAACGGAGAAGTTCTTCAGTACTATGGGTACGATTCCCTGACGGCCGGACCGGCCTTTGTGATGGAGCCGGGCAGCGATGTAACCTTAAGATCCAGCGGTAAAGTGATCCTGGCTCCGGGGTTCCAGGCAAAAACCGGGAGCCGGTTAAAGATTGAATACATTGATGTTCCGCCCATAACCTTCACGGGTTCCCACAATATTATAACGGCCGGCGAAACCGTAACGCTGACCTGGGATACCGGGGCGGACAACCCGGAGACCACTTTGCTACCGGATATCGGAACCGTTGCAGCTAGCGGAACCAGGGATGTCCAACCTTCAGTTACAACCACTTATACCATTCGGGCCGACCGGGGAACCAGCATCCTGGAAAAAACATTTACGGTTATGGTGGACGAAACCCCGCCGGCTGTTTCCAATTCCTATCCCCCGGACAACAGCCTGATCAATGCCTCTGATGCCAAATCCGGGTTATCAGTGGTGTTCACGGATGATACGGGTATTAATTCCATACAATTGCTTAAAGTTGACGGATCAACCCAGACGGATATCACGTCCCAGGCAACAGTGAATGGACCGGCCATTAACTTTGACCTTACAAATCTTCCAGATGGTAATCATATATTAAAAATAATTGCCGACGACCATGTCGGAAAGACA
>JAKSBO010000888.1 GCA_022361095.1 Desulfobacterales bacterium
CTGCGGTATTCCCAGAATGCCCCGCTCACCATGTACGACGAAGTGAATACCAAAAACAATCTGCCTGCACAGGTGGATTTAGCTGCGGTACAGGGGGATGAATACAACTTCCTGTTCATGGCAAAAGGCGGCGGCTCTGCCAATAAAACCAATTTGTTCCAGATGACCAAGGCCGTGCTCAATACCGAAGAGGGTCTGATTGATTTTATGCTCAAGGAGATGAAGCACCTGGGTACTGCAGCCTGTCCTCCCTACCACATTGCATTTGTCATTGGCGGAACCTCTGCGGAACTCAATCTTAAGGCGGTGAAACTGGCATCAGCCCGTTACTATGACACCCTGCCCACCACGGGCAGCAACACCGGCCATGCCTTCAGGGATGTCGAACTTGAACAAAAAGTTCTGGAGCGGTCCAGGGACCTGGGGCTCGGGGCACAGTTCGGCGGTAAATATTTTGCCCTGGATATTCGGGTTATCAGGCTTCCCCGCCACGGTGCTTCCTGTCCCATCGGCATCGGCGTTTCCTGTTCTGCTGACCGTCAGATCAAAGGCAAAATCAACCGGGACGGCATTTTCCTGGAACAGTTGGTTGAAAATCCGGCAGAATACCTGCCCGCCAGCGAACCTGAAATGGCACCGGCTGTTGAAATTGACCTGAACCGGCCCATGGATGAAATTCGCGCTGAATTGACCAAATATCCAGTCTCCACCCGTCTCTCTTTGACCGGTAAAATTATTGTGGCCAGAGACATTGCCCATTCCAAGTTCATGGAACGGTATGAAAAGGGCGAAGGACTCCCCGATTACATTAAAAACCACGTCATTTATTATGCAGGGCCTGCAAAAACACCTGAAGGCGAAGCCTCCGGATCATTTGGACCCACCACCGCCGGCCGTATGGATCCCTACGTACCCATCTTCCAGAAAGAGGGCGGCTCCATGGTTATGCTGGCCAAGGGCAACCGCTCCCAGGTCGTTACCGATTCCTGTAAAACCAACGGCGGGTTTTACCTGGGTTCGCCGGGTGGCCCTGCTGCACGTCTTGGTAAGGATTTTATTAAAAATGTCGAGCTGGTTGAATATGAAGAACTGGGCATGGAAGCCGTGTGGATGATTACGGTTGAAAAATTTCCTGCGTTTATCCTTGTTGATGATAAGGGCAATGATTTTTTTGAGGGCCTGGTTTAAAAATATTCTATTGTGCCTGAACGAAGCAATCTGCAACGTTTAGGGTTTTCGGTCGGGCACTGACTAAGACATTCGATTCTTTTTATACGCCAAACAGGACAGGCATGGCCACCAAAGCTTTTTACGGTGTCTGTCTGTCCTGTTTCCATCTGAACAAGGAAGTTATATGGAAGTCATTTTGCTGATGGCCTCAACCGTGGACGGTAAGATTGCAAAGGATTCCGGCCAGCTTGTGGACTGGACCGGCAAGGCCGATAAAAAATATTTTGTGGAATTGACCAAAAAGACAGGTGTTATGATCATGGGCTCAAAAACCTATGATACAATCGGCAAACCCCTGCCGGGGCGCCTGAATATCGTCATGACCCGGGATAAGGCCAGGCAAAGTGACCGGGACAACCTGGTATTTACGGACCTGCCCCCGGCCAAAATTCTCGAAGATATTGCGCTTAAGGGGTATACCAGTGCGGCCCTGATCGGCGGTGCTGCCGTCAACACATCGTTTGCCCGTGACGGTTTGATTACCCAGGTGCACTTGACCTTGGTACCCCGGTTATTTGGTTCCGGTCTGTCCATATTTGCCCCGCCCGTTGATCTTGACGCGGGTCTTAGGTTTGAGTCCAGTCAGGATATCGGAGACGGGCATATTTTACTTATTTATCATGTGGCGAACCATGAAGCAGAATAACGTTCCCTTGATAAAGCCAAACACCAAAAAAGAGAAGAAAAAAAATTTCATTGCCCGCTATTTTGAGTGGATCGCAAATGGAACCCAACGGGCCAACCAGCAGGGTCGCGGCCCGTGCAAATACTGAGCACCCAAAAAATGACCAGCCCGTGGGGCTGGAGATTTCGACACATTTTGTAAAAAGGATTGCGCTATCATGAGTAAAACAAAAGTAAGGATTCAGTCTGCCGTCACCGTCTGTGCGCTTGTTTGCCTGTGCCTTGTGCTGGTGATGGTTTTCCGCGTTGAACCCCCTTCCGTTGACACCCATGCCGAAGAACAGGCCTTTAATCCGGATCAATTCATTGACCCTGAAACCTGCGGGGGGTGCCATGATGAGATTATGGCCCAGTGGGAGAACTCCATGCACCACCTTTCCCATCAGGATCCGGTGTATACCCGGGTGGCAAAGTTTTACCTCCAGGGCCTGACCGAAGCCGGCCATATTCAAGAGGCCGAGTCATGCGTCAAGTGCCATACCCCTGTGGGATATGTCAGCGGGTTTCCCAAAAAAGTGTCCGATGAGTTTGCACACGTCGGGGAGATTCCTGCCCAGGGTATCCAATGCGACTATTGCCATGTGGCCGTAGATATCAACAAGATGTACAACAACGGACTGGTTTTGTCCCCCGGCCAGGGCGAGGATGATCCCGGTATCAAGTACGGGCCTTTTGACGATACCGAACCTGAGTTCCATGATGCCGCCTATTCAAAACTGCATACCGATTCCAAAATTTGCGGTACCTGCCATAATGTTAAACATGTGGCGTTCGGCACAGACCTTGAAACCACATATACGGAATGGGAAAAGGGCCCGTACAACAGCCCTGACCCTGAAAAGCATATCTCCTGCCAGGGATGTCATATGTACCAGCGGCCGGGGGTTCCCGCCACCGCCTCCACACCGAGGCCGGAGAACCCGGGCAGTGCCACACCGGACGCAAAGCAGCGCCCCCATATTTTTACCCACTATTTTGTGGGTGCCAATTCCGGCCTGCCCCAAATGTTTTCCGACCAGGAGAAAGCCGATATGGCTGTGGCGCGCCTTCAGCATGCGGCCCACATCTATCTAGAGGTGGAAAAAGAGAACGCCGTCCGGGTGGTTGTCGCCAACACGGGTGCCGGACACAGCCTCCCCACAGGATTGACGGATATGCGCCAGATGTGGCTTGAATTGACCTTGGCGGACAGCGATGGAAACATCGTATTCCAGACCGGTGCACCCGATGAAAATCATGTGCTGCCGGAAGATACCGTGATTTTTAATACCGTTTTTGGAGACGGCAACGGCAATCCTGTGATCAACATTGCCAAAGCCAAGGAGATTTTGTCCGACACCCGGATCCCTGTGGGTGAAAGCGCATCCCATCTATTTGAATTGGCTCCCGTCCCCCAAATCGGATACACACTGACCGCGCGGCTGCTGTACAGGTCCATGCCCCAGAAAATTCTCAATCAATTGCCTGGAGAGCCGTTAGGGCCTTTGCCGGTGGTGGAGATGGCTGCGGTCAGCAAAATATTTTAACGGCTTAAGGCCCATGATCGGAATAAAGCATTCCAAAATATGGTTTAGAATTTTCGTTTGTATTCAAGGCGTGTCAATGGGAGCATATTAAGCATATGTGCCCATTGACACAACCAAGAAGACGGAATGAAAAGGCAAACCATAGGAAGGTTTTATTTTGAGCTTGGGCCTAAAATAACGGCAGTTCGCACTGCCGTCAACGGATCATAAACTCACAATGCATTTGTTCGATATTGTTGTCATCTCCATCGGGCTGGCCATGGATGCCTCGGCGGTCTCCATGGCCGCTGCGGCCTGCGGGTATGCACAAGACCCGCGGGCCGCGTTCCGTCTGGCGTTTCATTTTGGTCTGTTTCAGTTCATGATGCCGGTGATCGGCTGGTTTCTGGGCACCGGATTTGTTTCCTATGTCCGGGCCGTGGACCACTGGATCGCCTTTGGCCTGCTCGCCTTTGTGGGCGGACGCATGGTCCGGGAAGGCTTATCCCACACCGAAGAGTGCCTGCACAGAGACCCGTCCAAGGGCCTGACCATGGTTATGCTCAGTGTTGCCACAAGCATCGATGCCCTGGCCATCGGCCTGGGACTGGCCGTGATGGATGTCAATATCTGGTATCCGTCCGCCCTGATCGGCATTATTACCTGTGCCATGTCCGTGGCCGCCATATATATCGGCAAACGGGTCGGTTCCGCCTTTGGCAGCAAAATGGAGGTGGTGGGCGGCATTATATTAATTGGACTTGGCTTGAAAATACTGATCCCCGCACTATTCTTCACTGCCTGATTTTAAAATTATGAAAACGGTTCACACCCGCTATACCGGCAATGCCGCAAAGATGAAAAA
>JAKSBO010000475.1 GCA_022361095.1 Desulfobacterales bacterium
CAGCAACTGGTGCAAATCATAAAAGCCCAGATCCGTGACCGGCTATGGAAATTCGATGAATTAATCCCGTCTGAAAACGAATTGTCCGCGCTTTATAACGTATCTGTGGGAACAGTAAAAAAATCCCTTTCCGTCCTGGTGGACGAGGGCGTGCTATACAGGCGCCAGGGCCGGGGAACCTATGTTGCCGGTCCGGATTTTCAAAACAGTTTTATCCGTTTTTTCAGGTACGGCGCCAAAGACGGTGTACAGAACCCGATCCCGACCTCCAAGGTTTTAACCTCCCGGATCATCCCCCCCCCTGAACGGGTAAGTCAGGCACTGGCACTGGACATTGATGAAAAAGTGCTGGACATCAAGCGCATCCGCTTTCTTGAAGATACCCCTTTGATGGTGGAACATCTTTACCTGCCCCAGGCCGTATTCAGTGGTTTTGACGATATAGATATCTCCGGGCAGCTTCTTTATCCCATCTATGATGAAAAATATAATACCCCCATTATCCGGGCGGATGAGTACCTGTGGCCCGGCATTGTAGAGGATGAAACCGCAGCCTTCCTTGATATCCCCCCCAAAGCCCCCGTCATCTGTATTGAACGCATTGCCTATACCAACCAAGACACGCCTGTGGAATACAGGATGAGCATTGGCCGGGGCGACCGGTTCAGGTATCACATCGAGTTACGCTGACCTGGATACGCCATGGCACTTGAGTGCCTAGATCAAAGCAGATTCTGCCCCCTGTTTTTGATAAAAGTCCGAATAAGTTACTAAAATTTTTCAAAATTTATTACAAATTGAGTCTGAATTCGAATTTCAGGTTGCCACGGACATTGTTACAATTATTCCTTGACAATCTATAATTATTTATATTATGCAACTTATATATATAAGCTGTATAATATAAATTTTAAAGTAACCGCAATATGGAGCGGTACAGGGAGAAGACCAATTTCATGAGCCTAGTAGACCTTTCCGGTGCCATTGACCTGCATATTCACTCAAACCCCTCTCTATTTAACCGGGTTGGTTCGGACATGGACATGGCCGCACATGCCCGGGACAACCAGTTGGCCGGCATCCTTTTGAAAAACCACTTTGAATCCACCGTGGGCCGTGCGGCATTGGTCGATGAAGCGGTTGAGGGAACGCGGGTTTTCGGCGGGTTGGTTTTGAACAATTTTACCGGAGGCCTCAACCCCGGCGCAGTTGAAACAGCAGTGAAACTCGGGGCAAAGCAGATTTGGATGCCGACCATGGACGCCCTTGCCCACGCAGCAGTCTTCGGCAAAACCGGGGGGTATGGATACCAGGATTCCGGATCAAAAATACCGCCAACCGCGATCACCATCCTTGATGGGTCCGGGCACCTGACAGATGCCGTAAAAACCATTGTTGATATCGTCAAGCCTGCCGGTGCGATACTCGGGACAGCCCATCTGGGCAGGGATGAAATATTCAAGCTTGCTACATATTGTAAAGATAACGGTTTTAACCGCCTGCTTGTCACCCACCCCTATTTCAATCCGCCGGGACTTAGCGTAAAAGACCAGTCGGCGCTTTACAATCTTGGTGCGACCATTGAACTTTGCGGCGGCAACCTTTATCCGATTCCGGGAACCGCCACCCTTGCCAACTACCTTGAAAGCATTCACACCATAGGCGCCCCCGCCTTTGTCATCTCCAGTGACTCAGGCCAGCCCAGGAAATCCATGCCGGCCGAGGTATTAAGAATATTTACCCAGTGCCTGATGGAAAAAGGAATCGGCCAGGATGAAATAGATATCATGACCAAAACCAATCCCCGGCGATTACTCAATATATAATCCCAATCACGAATGAACTTGGGAAAAAATAATATACGTAACTATTTAAGTTTAAGGAGGTTTGCGTGAAAGTTTTATTCCGTATCATTTTTATGGCTGTTTTTCTTACAGCCGGTTCGGCCCTGGCTGCTGATTTTCCGGCAAAGCCCATCACACATATCGTCCCTGCAAAGGCGGGGGGCGGTTTTGACCGTTCATCCCGGGTCCTTGCCGTGGGCTGGGAGGACATTTTAGGCCGGCCCGTCACCTTTGACTATTCTCCCGGGGCATCGGGCATGATTGGTTTTGGAAAACTTATCTCAAAACCGGCTGACGGCTACACCACCATCATGACCACCATTGCCATGCAGGCCATGAACATCAACACCGGCATTTCAAAATTCACCTGGGATCAGATCGGCTTTGTGGGAAACCTGATCACAGACCCCAATGTCCTTTTGGTCAATGTTGAGTCCAGGTACCAAACCATCGAAGATTTCCTTGAGGCAGGCAAAAACACCCAAAAGCCGTTGACCATCTCCACATCCCACCCCAAGGCCGTATCCACCCTGGCGGCTAAAATTTTGATTGAACTGACCGGCATCAATGCCAAAGTGATCCCGTTCAACGGTGGGTCCAAAGCCCGCAACGCCCTGGCCGGTAAACAGGTTGACGCCTGTATCGGCCCCTATTTCAGCGCCTCTTCAAAAAAGGATTTGATAAAAGCACTGGCATCCTTTACCCATAAGAAAGTATGGGACGGGCTCTGGGACATCCCCACCCTGAGTCAGGCCACGGGCAAAGATTTTCCCAACCTGGTGGAACCCTTTGCCTTCATGATTCGCAGGGATACGGCCCAAAAAGCTCCGGAGGCCTATGCAAAAATGGTTGACACCTTTAAACAGGCTATTTCAAATCCCAAAACCGTCAAAATGGCACAGGAGCAGGGAATGGCGCCTTTCATCGACTATTGGAGCCCCGGGGCGTGCGACAACTACATCAAAGAATTTCAGGCAACCTGGGAAACATATAAATACCTGATGAAATAACGGCCATGGGCCGGCCTGGCCTATCAACTGCCAGGCTCAGCCCGCAACAAAGATTGAAAGATCTGAGTAACTTGAACAGATTTTTTTTAAACAAGATCCCGGCCTTTGGCAGGCACCCGTTTGCCGCCTGCCAGAGCCGGACCAGTCGGAGGACCTATGGGCTCACCCATGAAAGACGAACGGATCGGCCAGGCTGTGGTACCGGCCATCGCCATAATTTTTGCAATCAGCTACTTTATCCAGACAGCAGATGCGCCCAAAGGCACGCTGATCTGGCCTGCAGCCACGGCTGTCCTGGCAGGCGTGCTCCTTTTAATTATTCTGGTGCAGCAGATCTTTAAAAAAAAGGAAGCCCGGAAGCCATCCCTGCCCGGCCTGAAATGGGCCGCGGTTCTCAAGCCCCTTATGATCCTTACGGGTCCGGTCCTTTACGTGGCACTGCTGCCTGTTCTGGGATTTACCCCGGCCAATCTGATCTTTCTTTCCCTGATGTTCAGGGCCCTGGGCGGCACCCGCTGGGTACAGAACTTTTTTGCCGCCTTTATCATTGCCTTGTTTCTGCATTTAACATTGATCGTGTTCATGAAACTCGCCCTGCCCCGGCTGGTGCTTTTCGGAACAACCATCCTTTAAAAGACCGGGAGAAACGTTATGGAATCTTTGGGAATTGACAACATCCTTGCCGGTTTTACACTGCTCATGCATTTTGACCATCTGCTCTGGATGGCGCTGGGGATCTTTGCAGGCCTTATGGTCGGGGCGATTCCCGGATTTAACGACACCAATTTTCTGGCAATGATGCTTCCGTTTTCGGTCTATCTGGGCCCCATGGATGCCGTGGTCTTCATGATGGCCTGTTTCTGCTCTTCCCAGGCCGCCGGATCATTTCCGGCTATTTTGCTGAACATTCCGGGAACCCCGTCCAACGCGCCCACCTGCATTGAGGGTTTTAAACTGACCCGAAAGGGTAAGGCGGGCCAGGCCCTTGGTGCATCAATTATCAGCTCCACGGTGGGCGGCCTGCTCTCCGCTGTTTTTGCCCTGATACTGACGCCGATTGTTGGCATCTACGCCTTGAAGTTCGGACCTGCCGAACTGTTCATGATGGCGATTTTCGGCATGACCGCCGTGGGGTCCCTGACTGGAAAATCAACCGTCAAGGGCCTTTTTTCTTCTGCCCTTGGCCTTTTTGTGGCCTGCGTGGGCACCGAATTTCAACAGGGATACACCCGGGCAAGCTTTGGGTTCTATGAATTATACGAGGGGTTTCCCCTGATCCCGGTCCTTTTGGGTGTGTTTGGATTTGCCGAGCTTTTTTCTCTTTCAAAGGAAGAGTCCCTGGTGAAAAAAGGACAGGAAGGCGCTCTTGGCTATGCACATATTTTCCAGGGCATCCGGGATGCCCTGAGCCATTGGGGAAACATGCTGCGTTCCGGGTTGATCGGCATCCTCGTGGGTCTCATTCCCGGGACCGGGGCAGCCATTGCCACCTGGGTCAGCTACGGCCAGGCCAGACAATGGAGCAAAACCCCTGAAAAATTCGGCCAGGGCCATCTCGAAGGCCTGGTGGCTGCCGATGCCTGCAACAACGGCGTACCCGGCGGCGCCCTCATCCCCACGGTAACTTTAGGAATACCGGGTTCCGGCACCACCCTGATCATTATGGCCGCGCTGATGATCAACGGCGTCACCCCGGGGCCCAGTTTTTTCGGATCATTTGCAGACAAGGCCTATGCCATACTCTTTTCCCTGGTTATTGCAAACATCCTGCTTTTTCCCATCGGGCTTGGCGTAGCAAGGCTTGCCACCATGGTTACAGCCGTGCCCAACAGGTTTCTTGTTCCCATTATCGCGCTTTTCTGCATGACCGGCGGTTTTGCCTGGCGGCAGATGGTGTTTGACATGAACCTGGTTATCCTTTTCGGTGTTTTCGGCGCATTGCTCACCCGATACGGATATTCCGTGCCTGCGTTTCTCCTTGCCCTGCTGCTGGGCCCCCTGGCGGAACGCAATTTTGCCTGGGCCATGCAGATCGGCGGGGTGAACAGCTTCATGCGCCCCATTGCATTGGTGATTTTGATTGCCACCATCGGGGTGCTGATACTGCCGGTGATACTGAGAAATATGGCAAAAAAGGGAAAAAGTTAGCTGGGGGCTGTTCCCGGCCCCCTTACCCCGGCGTTACAGGGAATCAATGTCTGATTGAATCCAGTGCATATATTGCCAGTGCCGTCCAGATAAAGATAAAGGAGATCAATTGGTGTATTGACAGCGGTTCCTTAAACACAAACACGGCCAGCAGAAACATTAAACTTGGCCCCAGGTATTGAAGAAAACCGATGGTAGCAAGTTTCAGCCGCCCCACACCAATGTTGAAGAGCAACAGCGGTATCGCCGTGACCAGGGCCGTGCCGATTAATAGAAGGTCTGTGCCCCGGTTGACGTGGCAAAAAGCGGCGGCACCTGTTTTTTCAAGATAAAACAGATAGGCGATCCCCGGAATCATCAATACAAAAGTTTCCACAGCCAACCCCACTGCGGAATTGATGGCAAGCTTTTTTCTCATCAGTCCGTACAGGCCGAATGTTATCGCCAGAAGGAATGAAATAACCGGGAATGACCCATAATTGTATGTCAGGTAAAAAACACCGGCGGCGGCAATAAAAACGGCCACAGCCTGCAGTTTCCTCAGCCGTTCCTGGAGAAAGAGCATCCCCAGCAATACACTGATCAGGGGATTGATATAATATCCCAGGCTTGCCTGGATCACCATGTCATGATCAATGGCCCAGATAAACATAAACCAGTTTGATGCCACAAGCAGGGCGGTACACAAAAGCCATTTTAATTGTTCAAACGATCTGAAAACATCTTTAAACGCACGCCATTGCCCCTGGAAAAAGACGATCGGCATCAGAAACAAAAGGGACCATACAATGCGATGGATAATCACTTCATGTGCCGGGACATGGGATAATGTTTTATAGTAGAGGGGGACAAACCCCCATATTAGAAACGCGGAGCCGCCGCAGAACAGACCTGTCAGAGAACTTTTCTTATTGTTGTTGATCAATTTAACCTTTCCATATTTTTTAAAAGCAAGGCAATGCATCTCCCCCAGAAAAGGAGACCCGATAAAGCCGCTTATTTCATTCTCTGAACATATTAAGCAAATATCCCCGGAATTCAAGCCCCGGAATTATCTTATCCGTTTCGCTTTGGGACAAAGGGCAAAAGATTAAGAGGTCAAAGTTTAATCCTGGCGCAACGAAACCCGATAAAGTAGCTCCTGCTGGCCGGGTAGAAGTCGTAGAAGCGGGCGCCGCAACGGCAAGCCTCCTCGGAGTCAAGAAAGGCACCGCCCTTTAAAACATAGTGATCCTTGGCATCGCCCCAAAAAGAAGAGGTCCATTCCCAGACATTCCCGGCCATGTCATAGCATCCGTATGGGCTGATGCCGTTGGGATAAAGGGTAACCCGGTTGGGTTTGCCCCTGCCGGATACTTTAGTGCTGCACTTTTCCGGATCAAACTGCTCACCCCAGGGATAGATATTGCCATTATCCCCACGTGCTGCCCTTTCCCACTCCTCTTCCGTTGGCAGACGGTAGGTAAATCCGTCATTTTTTAGTGTGGTCAGCCATTTGGCATAGGCTTGGACCTCGAACCAGGAAACTCCGACAACAGGCTGCTCCGGATCATTGTAATCTTTATCGTTCCAATATTTTGGTTCCTGCAACTGATTTCCAGCCTGCCATTTCTCCCCCCTTTTTCCCCAAAACGCCATCTCCTCATAGCCCCCGGCCTCGATAAAGCGCTTGAACTGCTGGTTGGTCACCGGATAAATATCCATTTCATAATCATGGTCGATACGTATTTTCTCTTTTGTATCTCCGAACAGGAATTCGCCTGCCGGAACCGGCACCAACCTGTGATTATAATCTTTTCCAGGCGTTGGCACCGTCTCTTTTTTCGAAATGTCCGGTTCCACCACGGCACTCAGGGTTTTAAGCTCTTCCAGTTCACCCATGCTGGGATTGAACTTTTTAACAACGGAAATCAGATTCCGGTTACTGACGAACTCCGCCAGTGAGTCCGGGATCTGGATATCCTGGTGTTCTGTAAGATCAAAAGTATATGCTCCTTTATCCCCGGCCTTTTCCTG
>JAKSBO010000165.1 GCA_022361095.1 Desulfobacterales bacterium
AGACCTCACCTACATCTGGGTTTCCAGAACGCCTAGGCGCTATCCGGTTTGGGTGCAAATCCCGGAGATGCCGGACCCAATAACGGCAATATTCAAATCGTTTTGTTGTTTTAAGTCCATGACGGTAACCTTTGAAGAGACAGAGGCGATTGAAAGATATATAAATTATTATGCTATACCCAATAAGAGAAAATACTGCAAATTTTAAATTTGCCGGGACCGTCTGTTTGGTTTTACTTGATGACAGCCATGTGGCGGTCTCTCCTATTATTCCCCTATATCCATTTTTAACAAAAGTTAAAAGATATTGATCGGTTACATGGACTTTTCCATGAAATAGATGATACGTTGATACCTATGAGCGGCAAGCGTCCCAAATATCATACCATGGGTTTATCCCGGACGGATAAATTGGCGTATGCATTGCCTGCGATTCCCCTGGCGGTTATCGGAATTCCCGTTTATGTTTTTTTGCCGAAGTTTTATACCGATACGATCGGCCTGGACATATCAACCATCGGCATCCTGCTGATGGCCGTAAGGATCTTTGATGCGTTCACAGACCCGGTTATCGGCTTTCTCTCTGATAAAACGCCGGGGCCTTTTGGCAGGCGTAAACCCTATATCTGCATCGGTGCCCTGGGGCTTGCCCTGTCCATCCTGTTTCTATTCAGACCCATGGTTTTGCCGGGCCGTCCACTGGCGTGTTATTTTGGGTTTTGGCTGTTTACGTTGTTTTTTTTCTGGACATTAATCACGATTCCGTATGAGTCCTTAGGGCCGGAACTGACCCCGGATTACCATGAAAGGACATCCCTGTTTGCATTCAGGGACGGTTTTCTGATTTTTGGAACACTTTTGGCCGCTGCCGCCCCTGTGCTCATTGATTCGGCAGTCAGGGCATCGGGAAAAATGCCGTATGAAAAACTGCGGTTTTCCATCATGGCGTTTGTTTTTGCGCCAATGATCGTTGTATTTTCATTTTATTGTATTTTCAGGATCAAAGAAACATTTATGGATGACGGCAACGCTGACCCGGACCCTGGATTTGTGGCGGTATTGCAAAACCGGCCGTTTTTGATTCTGATCACGGCCTTTACAATCAGTGCCCTGGGCAGTAACCTGCCGGCAACCTTGATACTGTATTATGTGCAGTATGTTCTTCAGTCGTCCAATGCAGAAGGGTTTTTGCTGATCTATTTTTTAACCGGCATTTTATTTTTGCCCTTCTGGATTCTGATGTCCCGAAAGCTGGGCAAAAAGAGGGCATGGATCATTTCAATGTGTATCAACACAGGCGCTTTTTCAGGCGTTTTTTTTCTTGGCCCCGGGGACGCGCATATATACGGTGTGCTGGTATTCCTTTCCGGGACAGGATTCGGTGCAGGGCTTGTGCTGCCGTCCTCGATCCAGGCAGATGTCATCGATTATGATCAGCTTTTAAACGGGCAGCGGCGCGAAGGCCGATATATCGGACTTTGGTCCATTGCCAAAAAACTATCGGCAGCCCTGGGGGTCGGTATTGGACTTCTCCTGCTTGGGAACACAGGATACAGCCCCAACGTGGCACAGGATGCCGCCACGCTGATGATGCTCAGGGTGCTTTATGCCCTGGTGCCATGCCTCTGTAATATCCTGGCCATCACCATTATCTGCTTCTATCCCATTACGGAGAAAGAACATGTCCTAATTCGCAGGGGAATTGAAAATAATGTAAATTCTGTTTTCAAGGGCTGACCGCAACAACGTTTTGAAACCGGTTGACCATGAAATATTTTTTTATGCTGATACGGATGAATGCCGTGGTCGGTGCCCTGGAAAATTCTTTTAGGTCCGGATGCTTTTTCAGATAGAATTCAAGCTCCTTTTGCGCGACCCGTTTATCAATCTCCTTTGAAATACCGGTGCCTGTGACGGATACGGCGTTGTAGAAATCATCGGCTTGATTCCGGCTGTCATGTACAAGAATAGAGACTTTGGGATTTACCGTCAGATGTTCGTATTTGCGGGTGGTATTGGGGGTTAAAAAATAAAAATATTTAAGATCCGGACGTGCCGCAAATGCAACAAGGCTCGAATATGGCTGGCTGTCTTTCTGGGTTGAGAGCACTGCAAGATTCTGGGATTCAAATAGTTCGGTAATTTGTTTAAATGTCTGTTTTCTGTCATCACTCATACAACAATCCTATGGGGTTCAGCGTTATTTATTAAATCTATCGTCAATGGATTGAATCGCATCCTCTGCCGCATCCTTGAGATCTTCGTGGGACAGGATTTCCTTTTGTGCGGTAATCCAAGCCCGGGTGCTGGGGGTGCCGATCTCTCCTAAAGCATACAAAATATCACCCTGGACGGGGACATCCCGGGTGCCGAATGCATCAATTAAAATCTTTTCCAGTTCGGCGCACAGGGGGGGTGCCTGTTCGGCAAGTGCTTCCACCACCACCATGGCACCCAAGCGCACGGACCAGGTTTCGTGGAGGAGCAGTCCGGAAAATCCCTTGAACAGCCCGTTGGATGATAGCATCCGCTCAATGATCCACTCTGCCCGGCCGTCCTCTAATATGGTTTTCAAAGCCTTTGTATCCAGGTCCATGTTATCCTTGTTAAGGATCATGTCCAGAATTTCTTCTTCCGCCACAGCCCCGGTCCACCGGGTGTCATCGTTTAGAATCAGGCAGGGGGCGGACATGACCTTGTCTTCCTGGGCTTTTTCAGGAAACAGGGAGCCGTCAAGAATGTGAAGATGGATGTTTTCACAGGCGGCTGCAAGGGGGAGAAGACGCTCAACCATCCCCGGACAATGGGGGCATTGCAGGGCAATATAGAGGGTCAGCCGGCACGGGGCTTGGATATTGTTCAACGCTTTTAGCACCCCATCATCCGGATACGGTTCATCAAGGGCGTCAAGGCCTTTTAAAAAAGGAGGCAGTTCCCTCTCCAGGGGCAGGGCGGAGTATAGAATATTGTCTTTCAGGAAAAATCCGGGCAGCGCCGCAGGTTGGCTGCCGGTTGTCCAGGATATGGAATCCGATATTTCCTGCCATTTCAGGGCAAATGTTTTAAACCTTTTTTGCTCCGGATGTTCTGTTTCTGCAATACCTAAGATCGGACGCCCCAGAGGCGTCCAGCTCTTGATTCGTTTTTTTGTCGCATTGTCCATAATTGTAGCCTCCAGTTGGCTTCGGTTATTTTTTTGATGTCGAGTTCCTGAACAAGGAGCCGCGGCGGGGCGAAGCGTTCCCCAGGTGCAAGGCCGCAGATGGGTGACTTTTCATCCAAACATTATTTATCAGAATTCAGGTTTTAAATTAAGGTTAAATCATGTACATAATGGCCTGACATATAGGTTCTTGAGCGCAAACCCGTGTTTGGACGAAACCTTGCCCGGATGTAAGGCGCAGAAAAATTTAAAACCGGAGCAACCTTATGGTTGTGAGGATTTTAAATTTTTCTTCAACGCCGCAGGTGGGTGGCTTTTCGCCCAAACACCAATTAACTTTCCACGGACAGGTTCTATGAAATATATAGCTGATCTGCATATCCATTCAAAATATTCCCGGGCCACGGCTAAAAATCTGGATCTGGAGCATATTTACCAGAGCGCCCGGGTGAAAGGCATTACCCTGGTGGGCACAGGGGATTTTACCCATCCTGCATGGATCCGGGAGATAGAGACCAAACTTGAGCCTGCCGAACCCGGACTGTTTGCCTTAAAAAAGGACTTATCAAGGCAGATTGACGCTGATGTGCCGGATTCGTGCAACGGCCCCGTACGTTTTATACTCCAGTCTGAGATCTCCAATATATATAAAAAGGAGACAAGGGTCCGTAAAAATCATAATTTGATCTATCTGCCGGATCTGGATACGGCAAAAAAGTTCAATGCCCGCCTGGATGCCATCGGTAATATCAACTCCGACGGGCGGCCCATTCTGGGACTGGATGCAAGGGATCTGCTGGAGATCATGCTGGAGACATCCGACCGGGGTTTTTTTATCCCGGCCCATATCTGGACACCGTGGTTTTCCATGTTCGGGTCCAAATCCGGATTTGATACCATTGAGGAATGTTTTGGTGATTTAAGTTCCCATATATTTGCCTGTGAGACCGGCCTCTCATCGGACCCGCCCATGAACTGGCGGGTGAAGGATCTGGACAAGGTCAGCCTGGTCTCCAACTCCGATGCCCATTCCCCGAAATTTCTGGGCCGCAATGCGTCGGTGTTTGATACGGATCTGGCCTTTGATGCGGTGCGCAAAGCCCTTGAGACCCATGACCTTAACGCATACCAGGGAACCCTGGATATGTATCCTCATCAAGGGAAATACCACTATGACGGCCACCGCAAATGCGGGGTGTGTCTCAATCCCGATGAGACCGCAGCTTTAGACGGGATTTGTCCCGAATGCGGGAAACCCTTGACCCTGGGCGTGCTTTACCGTGTCCGGGAACTGGCCGACCGGCCGGAAGGGTTCAAGCCTGAAAACCGGCATCCCCACACCTATGTGGTGCCCCTGGCAGATATTTTATCCCAGATTTTTGGGGTGGGACCCAACACCAAAAAGGTGAATACCTACTATGACAAGGCGGTCAATGCCCTGGGGCCTGAACTTGCCATACTCACACAGCTTTCGCCTGATACCATCGAACGCGCCGGTGTGCCTTTACTGGCCCAGGCCATACAAAAGATGAGAGCCGGGGATATTCACATTGATCCGGGGTTCGACGGCGAGTATGGAACGGTCAATATTTTTACCCGGGAGGAAAAAGAGGATATCCAGGGGGAAAAAAGCCTGTTCGCAGATCCTTTGCCCCGTAAAAAATCGAAAAAAACGATGGGCCTGCCGCGAACCCGTAAAAAGTCCCAAAGCAAAGATACTCAATTGCCTTTGCCTGAAAAAAAAGAGACCCCGTCACCCATTGCCCCTAAACATATCCTGGACGGGCTGAACCCGGAGCAGGACAGGGCGGTTCAATCCGAATCAAGGGCTGTAGTGATCCAGGCAGGGCCGGGTACGGGAAAAACCCGTACCCTTACGGCCAGGATTGCCTGGCTGCTCCGGGAAAACAGGTGCGCCCCTGAAAATATTCTGGCATTGACCTTTACAAATAAAGCCGCCGGCGAACTTGCCGACCGGATTGAGTCCTTTATCCCAAAGGGCGGTCAGCTTGTGACCGCTGCGACTTTTCACGGATTCTGCCTTAACATGCTTAAACGGCATTCGGATTTCAAGCGCGGGCTCATGGAGGATGACCTGCGTTTTGAGGTGTTGGCAATGGCTGCCAAAGCCGTAACAGGTGAAAAAAAGGTGCTCAAAAGAACCGTGTCAAAGCTGGATGCCTGGATCAGCCGTCAGAAGCAGCAATTAAAGGCGCCTGGTGAAGAAAATCAGGCGGCCGCTGAAGATCAAGGCGTTGAGCCGTTTGATCCCATCTGGCCCGGGGTGTACAAAACCTATGATCAAATGCTTTACGACCGGGGCCTGGCAGATTTTGAAGATTTGATTTTTCTCTGTTTCAGGCTTTTTTCCGGGGATGCGGTGCTGCTTGAACAGGTGCGCCGACAATATCAATTTATTTTTGTGGATGAGTACCAGGACCTGAACCTGGGCCAGTATACGCTGGTGAAGCTGTTGGCACAAAACGGCCATATCTTTGTGATTTGTGATCCCGACCAGTCCATTTACGGATTCAGAGGTTCGGACAGCCGGTTTTTCAACCGGTTTGAACACGACTTCCCCGGATGCGAACAGATCCGCCTGCGCCAAAATTACCGATCCACCCAGACCATCCTGGACGCCTCATTCCAGGTGATCAGTTCCGGCGATAAAGCGGATAGTGAGGGACGCAAAATTTATGCAAGTCTTGACGGCACACAAAAGATTTTGATCAATGAAACGGCCTCCGAAAGTGCCGAGGCCGTTGCCGTGGGAAAGATCATTGAAAAAGGGGTAGGGGGGCTCTCTTTTCTGTCCATGGATAAGGGTACAGGTCAGAATTTTGGGGCAGACAGGGAATATGCCTTTTCCGATTTTGCCGTGCTTTACCGCACCCGGCAGCAGGCCCGGGCCTTTGCCCAGGCCTTTGAAAAGGCCGGCATCCCTTTTCAGACCGCAGACCGGGAAAACTGGATCGACATGGCAGGCATAAAAGAGCTGTTAGCCCTGGTGCGGATTTTTCTTGGCCGGGGCAGTGAGCCGGACCGTCAGGCGTTCACGCAATTTCTACCTATGATTACAGCGCTTTCAGGCCCTATGAATACCGCCACTCTGCTTGATACCCTGGGTGACTGGCTGGACATCAAGGCACTGAGCAAAGCAGATGAAACGTTGGCGGCAGCATGCCGGCGGCTCAACGCGCTGGCAGACCGGTACCCTTCTCCCAATGCGCTTTTGGACGCTTTAAGGCTGGACCAGGACCCTGATTTTTTGGATAAAACAGTGGAGAAGGTCTCTTTAATGACCATGCATGCGGCCAAGGGGCTTGAGTTCCCGGTTGTTTTTCTTTCCGGATGCGAAAACGGGACAATTCCCTTTGCCAGGGACGGGAAAACCGTGGAAGATCCGGATGAGGAGCGTCGTCTTTTTTACGTGGCCATGACCCGGGCCAAGGAGATGCTCTATTTGACATATGCACGAAAAAGACGCATATTCGGCCGGGAGCAGCAAAGAACCCGGTCCTGTTTTATTGATGATATTGAAAAGGAACTGGCCCGGTATGAAAAGGGAATAAAGCAGGTAAAGAAACAAAAACCTAAAGATATTCAAATGGAATTATTTTGAATTCTGCCCAAAATGTTAACCCTAAAGCACAAGTTGAAAAATTAAAATGCAACGAACACCTTATAAAAAACTGGATTTAGACCATGGCCACAGCCTTGACGTATTTGACGATTCAAGAAAAATCGGGGCAGATGCCTGGGTCGTGATTATGACCGCGATAATGAAGATCCCCGTGGAAAGATCCCTGTTCACATCACAGCCGTTGTCTGATAAGGAATTTGATGATATCTTGGAGACATTAGGGTCTCCCATTGAATATCGGTACCGGCTTGAGCGCAACATGATCATGGATCATGAAAAGGATGCCGTGCTGGAAAATCTGGTAAATACATTTCTTGATAATACCGGCCAATACGTGGCCAACCCTAAGTTTCCGGAGAAACTTGCATTAAAAGCTTACAGGGATCGGGTTGAAAAGGGCGGAAAAAAATAAAATCGGAAATAGTTCCCGTTTTTGGGGGGGCTCGGTTTTTTTTATATGTCTGTGTTTGATATGTCCCTGCACAGCCCTGGGCGATATCTACAGGTATATTGACGCCCAGGGGGTGGTGCATTTTACCAATACCCCCACGGATGAAGGGTACACCCTTTATCTCAAGGAAACCCAGGTGCACCGGATATCGGCCCGGTCAAAAAAATTCAAGGGCGGACCCGATGCATACGATAATATTATTCTCAAAGCGGCCAAAGCCTTTGGCGTGGACCAGGCATTGATCAAGGCCGTGATCCATGCGGAGTCCAGCTTTAATCCAAATGCCGTGTCCAGCAAAGGGGCAAGGGGGCTTATGCAGATTATGCCCCAGAACGATATTTTTTTAGAGATTTCCAATCCCTTTGATCCGTCCCAGAACATCATGGGCGGAACCCGTTATCTCAAGCGGATGCTCACGCGATATAATAAGAAGCTTTCCCTGGCCCTGGCCGCCTATAATGCCGGTCCGTCGGCTGTGGATAAATACGATAACATTCCGCCCTATGAGGAGACCCGGACCTATATACAAAGGGTGATGTCTTTGTATTCACGGTATAAAGGCAGTTAGGGTTCACTCAATAATATAAAGGTAGTTTTGAGTGAACCCGTAGTGTTTGTGCCAAAAGCCACCCACCCGAGCCGTTCAAGCGCTCGTTTTCGTTCAGACTCTATCTAACTACAATCCTTGATTGTTTTTATGAATTCAAGCAGTTTGTCGCGCATTTCCGGCCTTTCAAGGGAATAGGAAAGATTGGCCATTTGAAATCCGGCCTTGTCCCCGCAGTCAAACCGGGTGCCCTTGAATTTATATCCGAAAATCGGCTGCTCGGTTAAAAGGCCTTTCATGGCATCCGTGAGCTGGATTTCACCGCCGGCACCGGTCTTTTTTTTCCCAAGATACTCCCATATTTTAGGGGTAAGGATGTAACGGCCCACAATGGCCAGATTGGATGGGGCCTCTTCGGGTTTCGGCTTTTCGATCATGTCATTGATTCTTACCATATCCGGTTCCAGGGGAGCGGCATCAAGAATACCGTATTTATCGGTCTGGCCCTTTTCCACTTCCATGACAGCGGCAATGGATGCCCGGAACCGTTCAAATTTTTCCACCATTTCCGAAAGTACGGGCTTATCCTGGGTCTGGATCATATCATCGGCCAGAAGTACGGCAAAGGGTTCATCCCCCACGATGTCCCTGGCGCACCAGATGGCATGGCCAAGCCCTAAAGGGTCATGCTGCCGGGTATAAACAATGGTGCCGGTTCTGGGAACCAGTTCATGGAGCACCTGCAGCAAATCTGTTTTTCCCTTGGTTTTGAGCGTGGTCTCTAATTCATAACTGCGGTCAAAGTGGTCTTCCAGAGCTTTTTTCCCCCGGCCCGTGACAAAGATGATCTGTTCAATGCCGGCGTC
>JAKSBO010000193.1 GCA_022361095.1 Desulfobacterales bacterium
CAGGATCTGCCATTAAAGCTTCCATACCTTGAATCATCATCAAGCCACCGATTTCAGACTTTAAATCTCTACCACCTGTACCAATGACTTGAGACACACCTTCTCCCAGTTGATCAATGATACATGACACTTCTTGAGTACCTGTACCTGATGCACCGACGATACCAATTTTACCTTTTCGTACTGCATTGGCGAATGCCAGTGGTACACCATTTATTATGGCTGTTCCACAGTCCGGTCCCATCATAAGAAGCCCTTTGCTAACAGCTTTTTTCTTAAGTGCAAGTTCAGCTTCAACGCTAACATTGTCAGAGAACAGCATGACGTTTAAATCTTGATCCAAAAGCTTGTTGACTTCTTCCTCTGCATACTGACCTGGGATTGATACAATGACCATATTGGCATCTGGATGCATTTCTAAAGCAGCACTTAAAGACACAGGTCTATATTCTGAGCCAGATTCTGTTTTCTTTTTTTTTTTTTTTTCATTAACAGTTTCAATAACTGTTGTCATGATGTCATCACTTTCTACATCTGCAGCTATATAAAAATCATTAACAGATACAGAGTCAAGTTCTTTGCTATCTAGCTTTAAATTCACCGTCAACTCTTTATTCAGCTCTGTTCCCATTCCTACTAAAGCCTCAGTAACACCATCTATGTTCTTTATTTCCTTTGAAATAAGCATCAATGTTACTGAATCATAATACGCATTCTTTCGAATATCATATTTGATCATTTTATGCCTCCCTTTCTAAAATCAAAGATGCCATACAGTACACTCCAAACAGAAAATCTGTTCCGGAAGTTGATCCTATTTGCATAACATTTATTATTTCATTTTCAATCATTTCTTCATCATCATCAAACAACGATTCAATGAGTATCTTAGAGTTATTGGATACATAACCAAGAGTGGTATAATGAATCATTTCTTCACTGATGGTGGTGGTTTTGCCTACACATATTTCGTAAATCTTGTGTATGTCCTCAGCTTCTAATAACTTCATGCAATGCATGACGATGATCATACCTGATAAAAAATCATCTGAAGAAGGAGATCGG
>JAKSBO010000440.1 GCA_022361095.1 Desulfobacterales bacterium
GGACAGCGGAAAAAAGCAATATCCCGGTGGTTTCCACCCTCATGGGCCTGGGCACCATGCCCCATGACCACCCCCTGTACCTTGGGATGCTGGGGATGCACGGCACCCCCTTTGCCAACCGGGCCATGGCTTCGGCCGATCTGATCATTGCCTTAGGCATTCGCTTTGATGACCGGGCCACCGGGAAAATCGAAGCCTTTTGCCGGGATGCCGCCATTATTCATGTGGATGTGGACGAAAGTGAAATTGACAAACTAAAAAACGCGTCCTTAGGGATATGCGCGGATGCGGCAACGGTACTTGAAGGGCTTTATCCCCTGGTGGCCCGGGCCGGGCGCCTGTCCTGGCATCAGTACATTGATGCGTTGAAATCCAAAGCGCCCGCCTGGGCGGATTATATTGACAACCCGGCCCATCCGGCCGGCATCATCCGGTATATCGGCAGCCGGGCTCCGGAAAATACCGTTGTGGCCACAGATGTAGGCCAGCACCAGATGTGGACGGCCCAGGCCTATCCGGTCAGGCATCCAAGATCCCTGCTCATGTCAGGCGGCCTTGGGACCATGGGTTTCGGTATGCCCGCAGCCATGGGGGCAGCCTTTGCCGCCCCAGAAAGCAAGGTGGTGTGCATCACCGGGGACGGCTCTTTTCTGATGAATATCCAGGAACTTGCCACCCTGGCCGAACAGCACCTGAACCTGACTATCTTTGTCATGGACAACGGCCACCTGGGCCTGGTCCGCCAGCAACAGGAACTCTTTTACGCCAACAACATCTTTGCCTCCAAATTCACCCGGTCCCCGGATTTCATTGCCATTGCCAAAGGATTCGGTATCCGGACATGGAATGGGGGCATCAACGGGGAGAACCGGGACGCCATTGACCAGGCCCTGGAATTCAAAGGTCCGTCCCTGGTCCATATCCCCATTGATGAAACAACCAATGTCTATCCCATGGTCCCTCCCGGGGCCTGTAACCTTGAAATGATACAGGAGAAAACACCATGTACGATACAATAATTGAGCTTAAGGTCAGAAATCATCCAGGGGTTATGTCCCAGATCACAGGACTCTTTGCCAGGAAGGCCTTTAACCTGGAGGGCATTGTCTGCCGGTCCGAAGGGGACGCAACCCAAAGCCGGATGGTTCTGCTGGTGTATAAGAACGCGCGTATGGACCAGCTTATAAAACAATTGGCAAAGCTGTACGATGTCCTGAAGGTTTCTGTGGCACAGGACATGGACGGCACCCGGTTCAAAGCACTTTTCGGCAATGATCAAAAAGATCCGTGCCCGATGATCTAGCGCGGGTTACAGGGTCCTGCCGCCCATATCCACCCGGTAGCAAGCCCGCCAAAAGACCTCCGGCCTGGCTAAACTTGCCCTGATCCGGATATGCCATGAAGAAGACGCCAAATGGGGTAAACATTTTAATGGCGGGGACGTATATTGGCCTCGAACGCAAACCAAAATTCTGATTATCAGCGGCACCCTGTTGACATACAAGCTGGATTTGTCCGGTATATGCCATACCCCATGGCTGTTTAGAAAAAAAACTACAGAACGTTCGGGTGCGGGACAAAAATATAAAAATAATAAAAAAACAATAGTTTAATCAAATCTTAAAAAATTAAAAAAAGAAATTGACACGAAACGAATTATGTGAAAATAGTTATGTAGTATTTATACAACATTTAAGAAAAAACCTTAAAAAACACAAATAGAGGAAAATTTGCTACATACACAGGATGTATTATCAACCATTCAGGCGTCTATTTTGGATCTCAGGAATTCAGAGAAAAAGGTTGCCGAGTATGTGCTCAGGCATCCTGAAGAGGTCATGAAAAGCTCCATTACAACCCTGGCTGAAAACGCCGGCACAAGCGAGCCCACCGTTATCCGGTTTTGCAGGCAGATCAAGCTCAGCGGTTTTATGGACCTTAAGCTCAAGCTGGCCCAAAGCCTTCCCCGGGCCAGGCAGGACCTTGAAAACGTGGGGTATGACGACCCGGTACCTGAAATTGTAAACAAGATGTTTCAGTCTGCAGAGGAGACCATCGGCAATACCCATCGCCACTTGAACATGGCGGATGTGGAAAAGGCTGTGGCGCTGTTGTCCAAAGCGGAGCGCATAGAGTTTTACGGGGCGGGCGGGGCCGGCATTCTGGCCCTGGACGCCCAGCACAAGTTTTTCAGGCTGGGCATTCCCTGTATTGCATATACGGATTCCCATATGCAGTCCATGTCGGCGGCCCTGTTGGGGCCCTCCCATGTGGTGGTGGCGTTTTCCCACTCCGGCGCCACAAAGGACACCATTGAAAGCGCCGGGATCGCAAAGGAGAACGGCGCCGGGGTTATCGGCATCCAGGGAGAGACAAAAACGCCTTTGTCAAAGTATTGCGATATTGTCCTGGCCTCACATTCGGAAGAGGTTGCCCTGCGCCTTGCGCCCATGGCCTCCCGCCTTGCCCAGCTTGCCATTGTTGATTGCCTGCTGGTTGCAGTGGCCCACAAAGGCGGCAACCGGATCGACGGAAACCTGGCCAGGGTCAAGCAGGTGCTGATCGGCAAGCGGTATTAAGGACGCCCCGCAGAGGCTACAGCCGTCCCGGCCGGGGCGGAGAGCGGATGGGGGAAGCGTGACGGCGGGCGTTTTAATCCCGGGGTGTTTTTGAGATCAAACGCGGTGAAAGCCGCAGGTATATATTAATTAACCTTATTTAAGGAGGTAGGAATGAAGAATTTTTGGTTGACTTTGATGTCCGTGTTTCTGGCAGTGGCCGTTTTTACGGGGGATGTGTTTGCCGGTGATGCCAAGGACGCCCTGGATGAAATCGTCAAACGCGGGAAACTTGTGGTGGCAACGGAACTGGGTACGCCCCCCTGGGCATACAAAGATCCCAAGACCGGTGAAATTACGGGATTTACCGTGGAGCTGGCCCGGATTCTGGCGGATGAGCTGGGTGTGAAACTGGAAATTAAAACCTATGAATGGGCAGGCATTATCCCGTCCCTGCTCACCGGCAAGGTGGACATGCTGGCGGCATGCCTGACCAGGACCGTCCCCAGATCCGCCAAACTGATGTATACAGAACCCTATGTGAATATGCCGGGCCTGGTGCTGGTCCGCAAGGGAGAGTTTGACACTCTTGGGGTGCTGGATAATAAAAAGGTGGTGCTTACGGCCACAACCGGTTCCGTCTGGGAGCAGATTGCCGAAAAACGCCTGCCCAATGCCACCATACGCACCAATCCCACCAATGCGGACAATGCCATTGCACTCCAGACCCGCCGGGCGGACGGCTATTTGAATGACAAGCTGCAACTGGTGACGGCCATGCAAAAATACCCGGGCCAGTTTGAATTGATTGAAAAACCGCTGGCATGGGACTCTTTTGCCTTTGCCGTTCGTTATGACTCCTTTAAGTTGTGGAACACGGTCAACCTGTATATGCGGCTGATTAAAATGGACGGCCGTTATGCAGAAATGTTCGTAAAATATCTTGGGTATAAACGGGTGCCCACACCTGAAACGGCGAGTTAGGATCCATCCGGAACCGTCTTTTGCCCGGGCTTTTTCGCGTTGAATGAACGTCTCTTATCTCCGCCGGGCAAAAAACGGCCCGTTTGTTTGAAATGTAACAACCGGCAGGGACCCGCCCATCCCCTTACGCAAAGCTGGAGACCGCATGTCCCTGCCGTTTCAAAACCTTAGGTTAAAAAGATATGGATTTTAACTGGCACATCATCAGGGCATGGTGGCCCAACATTCTCCAGGCACTGGGAATAACCGTGGCTGTATTTCTGGTGGCGGGCGCATTGGCGATTCTGCTCGGACTGGCAATGGGGGCATTGAGCACATCAAAGAAAAAAAGCATAACGTTTCCGGTCAGGGCCTATGTTTCCATATTCAGGAATACGCCTTTGCTGGTGCAGTTGTTTTTTTTGTTCTACGGCCTGCCGGCCCTGGGTATCCGGATGTCCCCTTTCACCACCGGTATCCTGGGCATTGCCTTGAATGAAGGGGCGTTCATGGCCGAAATTTTCAGGGGTAATATCCAGGCCGTTGACAACGGCGACTGGGAAGCGGCCGAAAGCCTTGCGCTGACCAGGTTCCAGACCCTTTTGTACGTGATTCTGCCCCAGGCGGTCAGGGATGCCATCCCGGCGGTTACGGGCCAGCTTTCCATTGTTATAAAGGATACCTCACTGCTTTCCCTGATCATGATTGTCGAACTGACCCGGGTCTCCAACCAGATCTATACCCGGCTGTTTGATCTCACCGGGTTCAGCATTGCTTTGATCCTCTACATTCTGATGAATATAGTGATGACCTCCCTGGCAAAATACGGCGAAAACCGCTTCCGGATAAGGAGATAACCATGAACGAGTACCATGTTATATTCAATTTTCTCGGCACCGGGCTGCTGGAGGTGCTGTACCTGATTCCGGTCTGCATTCTCCTCTCTTTGGTTCTCGGCGCCGGGATCGGTATCTTCCAGACACTGAAAATTCCGGGGATTTACCAGGCGGTTTATTGCTATCTGGTTTTCATGCGGGGGGTGCCCCCCCTTTTATTCCTGCTCATGGTTTTCTTTGTGGCAGGGTTTGACAGCGCCCGGATCTGCGCGGTCCTGACCCTGAGCCTTTACCATGCCGCCTATGTGGCCGAAATTTTCAGGGGCGGGATACAGGCCCTGCCCAAAGGGCAGTTTGACGCGGCCGATTCCATTGCTCTCAGATTTCACCAGAAAATGATCCATGTGATCATTCCCCAGGTCTGGCGCACCATACTTCCCGCCCTGACCGGGCAGTATATTATCCTTATCAAGGATACCGCCCTTGTATCGGCCATCGGCGTAATGGAGATTTTGTACAATGCCAGGCAGGCCATGCAGGTGGTTTACAAACCCCTGCTGATCTACTTTCTGGTGGCATTGCTTTTTTATTGTCTTTGCTTTTCCCTGGAGTGCCTCTCCTCCTATTTTGAAAAGCGTTTTATGACGGAATAAGGAGGGTCTGACCAATGGAAGCAATCATTGAATTTGACAGCGTGACAAAACGGTATGGCAATCATGTGGTGATTGATGAATTGTCCATCCCGTTTTACAAGGGACAAACCCATGTGATCTGCGGCAGAAGCGGGGCCGGCAAAAGCACGCTGATCCGCTGCATCAACGGACTGGAAAGCATTGAAGGCGGCACCATCCGGTTCAAGGGTGCCCGGGTGGGCAAAGGCAACATCAGGGAGATCCGCAAAAAAGTGGCCATGGTGTTTCAAAATTTTAATCTGTTTCCCCATCTGAAGATCCTGGACAATCTGACCCTGGGGCCTGTGAAAGTCCTCGGCATTCCCAGGCAGGAGGCCGAGGCTGATGCCGTGGCCTTTCTCAAGCAGGTGGACCTGGGGGACAAGGTGAACCGGTATCCCTATCAATTGTCCGGGGGGCAGAAGCAGCGGGTGGCCATTGTCCGGTCGCTGGTCATGAAACCGGAGCTGATTTTGTTTGATGAGCCCACCTCCGCCCTGGACCCCGAGATGATCGGCGAGGTCCTGGAGGCGATGAAGGCATTGTCCGAGCAGGGCCGGAGCATGATTGTGGTGAGCCATGAAATGGGATTTGCCCGGGAAGCCGCAGACCAGGTGTCGTTCATGAGTGACGGGAAAATGGTGGAAACCAGTCCCCCGGACCGTTTTTTCAATGATCCGGAACATGAGATGACACAGCAGTTTTTAAAACAGATTTTATAAAAAAAGAGTAACGGCCCCGGACCCTGCCCGGCCCTTTGGGCATGATCCGAGACAAGCCGGGGAAGCAACCCGGTGTGTTCGGGGGCTTTCACATAAAACACAGGAGTTTGGATAAAATGGAAGGTTACCGTTTGCTGATACCCGGACCGGTGGATGTTGCACCCGAGGTCCTGGAACCCATGAGCAGCCCCATGGAACCCCACTATGGGGACCGCTGGACAAAATATTACAATGAAACACTTGGGCTCACCCAAAAGGTTTTCCGTACAGACGGGGATATTTTCCTGATGCCCGGCACCGGGAGCGCGGCCATAGAAGCCTGCCTGGCCACGGCCGCCGGCGGCGGCGGAAAAGCCCTGATCCTCAATAACGGGGTTTGCGGCGACCGGATGGAGGCCATTATGTGCTCCCATTCCGGCCAGGTGGAGGTAATAAAATTTCCCATCGGCACCCCCGTTGACATTGACCAGGTGGAAAAGACCTTGTCCGGCGGGCAGTTCGACCTTGTGGGCATGACCCATTGCGAAACATCCATCGGCATGCTCAACCCCATCAAAGAGATTGGCGCCCTGTGCCGAAAATACGGGGTGCTGTTTATGGTGGATGCCGTATCTTCCCTTGGGGTGGACCGGCTGGAAATGGATAACTGGCATATCGGCCTGTGCGCCACAGGCTCCCAGAAGGGCCTGGAAACCCCGCCCGGCCTGGCCGTTGCCGCCGTGGGCAAATCCGCATGGAAATACCTGGAAAAATTCACAAGCCCGGGCTGGTACCTGAACCTGAAATTGTGGCGCCGGTATGCCCGGGACTGGGGGGACTGGCATCCCTTTCCCATTACCATGGCGGTGAACAACGTGAAATCCTTCAGGGCCGGGCTTGAACGGATACTGGCGGAGGGCATGGACGCGCGGGAGCGGCGCCATGAGCAGGTCAGCGCCTACCTGCGCCGGGGCCTTGAGGCCATTGGGTTTGAGATGTGCATCCCCCAGGATCAGGCCTCCCACGGGGTCATCGCCGTGAAGGCCCATCCGGATATCAGCGTGGACGATCTGCTGGGCTGGGTCAAGACAGAGAAAAAACTGCTCATGGCCGGAAGCCTGGGCGAACTCAAGGGCAAGATTTTCAGGATCGGGCTTATGGGGCCCTCGGCAGATACAAAAATCGCCGATATTGTGATTGACGCGCTCAAAGAGGCGCTGGACCGGGCAGGCAGATAATCACCGCCCCCGGCAAACCCGCCGCCTGCCCTTTCATGCCGGCGGCTGGGGGATTTGCCGCTATGCAACATGTAACAAAGGAAAAACCGCCATGCAAAAAGTTGTGATTACCGATTTTGAGTATCCGGATGTTGATACGGAAAGAGGTCTGGTTGAATCCGCCGGGGCCGTGTTTGCGGCCGGTCAGGCAAAAACCGAAAAAGAGCTGATCGAGATTACCCGTGATGCAGATGTGGTGATCAACCAGTACGGGCTGTTAACACCCAAGGTGATATCGGAGATGAAAAAGTGCCGGGCCATTGTCCGGTACGGAATCGGGCTGGATACCATTGACATCCCCTTTGCCACAAAAATGGGCATTATGGTGTGCAATGTGCCCAACTACGGAATCCACGAGGTGTCGGACCATACCATTGCCATGCTCCTGGGATGCGTGCGAAAGCTTGCACCCATGAACGCCCATGTCAAAAAAGGGACCTGGGACTGCAACCTGGCCCGGCCCGTCACCCGGATCTGCGGCCGCACCCTGGGCCTGGTGGGATTCGGCAACATTCCCAGGATGGTGGCGGAAAAGCTTGCCCCCTGGAATCTGAACATCCTTGCATATGACCCTTACATAGACGACACTCTCTTTTCCCGGTTTAAGGGGGTGAAAAAGGCCGGATTTGACGAGCTGCTTTCAACCGCGGATTATGTCTCCTGCCACGTCCCCCTGACCGATGAGACCCGGCACATGTTCGGATATGAACAGTTTTGCCGGATGAAGCCGGATGCCTATTTCATCAACACCTCCCGGGGGCCGGTGGTAAATGAGAAGGGGCTGAAACAGGCCCTGGACCAGGCGCGCATCAGCGGGGCGGCCCTGGATGTCCTTGAATCCGAACCGGCCGCCCCGGACAATCCGCTTCTGGGGTGTGACAATCTCTTGATTACGCCCCACATGGCCTGGTACTCCCGGGAAGCCGGCAATGACCTCCAGCGCATGGCCGGGGAAGAGGCGGTCAGGGTATTGAAAAACATACCCCCCTTGTCCTGTGTGAACCTGGATCAACTGTCATAACATCCCTGCCCGGAAACAGCCCTTTACACGCGTCCCCCGCCGGACAGACATTTTAATCCCGGGGAACAAAGGGAATTTGGGCGACATATATTGGAGAAGCAAAACATGGATCTTGTTGCGTTTGGTGAAGGCCTGATCCAGCTGACACCCGATAGAAACCAGAGGCTGGAACAAGCCGGTGCGTTTGTGCCCCATGTGGGCGGCGCAGAGCTGAATGTGGCCGTGGGCGCGTCCCGTCTGGGGCTGAAAACCGCCTGGGTGTCCAAACTGTCCGACACCCCCCTGGGCCGGATGATCCGGAACAAAGCCCGGGAACACGGGGTTGAAACAAAAGATATCTGCTGGACTGACAGCGGCCGCACAGGCCTCTATTTCCTGGAACTGGGCGCCACGCCCAGAAACACCTCGGTGATGTATGACCGGTCCCATTCGGCGTTTTCAACCATCCGGAAAAACGATCTTGACTGGGATGCCGTTTTATCCGGGGCCAAATGCCTTTTGATCACCGGGATTACGCCGGCGGTCAGCCCGGAGGCGGCGGACGCCGCCCGCCTGGCCATACAAACGGCCCGGCAGAAAGGCTGCCTGGTATGCATGGATTTAAATTACCGGGCAAAACTGTGGTCCGTGGCCCGGGCCAGGCAAACCCTGGGGGCCATGGTGCCGGATGTGGATATCCTTGTGACCACGGCCGGGGACACTGAAACGGTATTGGGAATCACCGCGGCAAACGATGAACGCCTGGCCGAAGATCTTGAACAGCGCTACGGGTGCGGCATTGTGGCCGTGACCCACCGAGAGGGCAGCACCGTATGGAAAAACCGGTGGAGCGCCCTGGTCCGGTCCGGGGGGGTCACCATGAAATCCCGGGTCTATGAGGTTGACATTGTTGACCAGGTGGGCCGGGGGGATGCCTTTGTGGCCGGGCTCCTTGCCGGTTACCTCCCCGGGAAAGATCTGGGCCGGGGCCTGGATTACGGGGTGGCGTTTTCCGCTTTGAAACATTCCATACCAGGGGATTTAAACTGGTGCGACGCCGCTGACGTGGAAAGGCTCCTGGCAGGACCGGCCCCGGGCGTGAGCCGGTAGTGCCGGTTTAGGAAAAACTTTTGTCACCCATTCTTACAAAAACAACAAAGGAAACCAAACATATGTCTGCCAAACGAATAATCATGGATCAGGTGTTTCAGTCAGGATTGATTCCCGTGATCCGGACAAACGATAAAAACAGGGCCATGGCCATTGCCGAAGCGGTCTTTAACGGAGGGCTTCCCACCATTGAGCTGACCATGGTGGTGCCCGGAGTCCTGGACGCCATCAAGGAGCTGAACAATCTGTTCGGGGATAAGGCCGTTATCGGCGTCGGCACCGTGCTGGATGCCGAAACCGCCAGGATGGCCATACTGGCCGGGGCCCAGTTCATCGTGGCCCCCACCATTGACTCTGAAACCGTCAAGGTCTGCCACAGGTATGCAAAACCGGTTATCCCCGGCGCCATGACCCCCACTGAGATTCTCAAGGCCTGGGAATGCGGCAGTGATGTAGTGAAATTGTTTCCCGCGGATCTCATCGGGGGACCTGAATTCATCAAGGCGGTAAAAGGCCCCCTTGACGCGGTGGAACTCATGCCCTCGGGGGGCGTGACCATGGAAACGGCCGAAGGCTATATAAAAGCCGGGGCCAGGGTATTGTCCGTGGGCGGCGGGCTGGTCTCCAAAAAAATTATGGAAAGCAAGGATTACAAGGGACTGACCCAAAAGACCGAACTGTTTTTAAGCCTTATCCGGTCGGTCCGGGAAAAAATAAATGCAAACCAAAACAATCTCAAGGAAGAATAAACGGTGAAAGCGATTTCTTACCAGGGCGTCAATGACGTCCGGACCATTGAAACGGACGAGCCCGCCTGCCGGCCCGGGCATGCCAAAATCCGGGTCCGGGCGGCAGGCATTTGCGGCACGGACATGGCCATTGCAGCAGGGAAGCATCCCCGGGCCCGGGCGCCATTGATCATGGGCCATGAATTTTCAGGGGAAATCGTCCAAATTGTTCCGGAACCCGGGAAAGCTCCGGAACTTTCCGTGGGTGACCGGGTCACAGCCTATCCCCTGCTCACCTGCGGGCACTGTTTTGCATGCACAAACGGGGCGGCCCATGTGTGCCGGACATTAAAACTCATCGGCATTGACTGTGACGGCGCCTTTGCCGAATATGCGTGTGTGCCCCTGGACCTTCTGGTCAAGGTGCCCGGACACGTGGACTATGCAGCAGGCGCTTTGATCGAACCCCTTGCCGTGGGCATTCATGCCGTGGAAATGGCCAAGGATGCCCCCATGGACAATGCCGTGGTGCTGGGCGCCGGCCCCATCGGCCTTTTAACGGCCTTTGCCCTGTCATTGAAAAACGTCCGGGATATTATCGTTGCCGATATCAACCCCTCCCGGCTGGCCCGGGCCGGACAGATGGGGTTCCGCACGGTGAACAGCGCCGAACAGGACCTTAACGCCGTTGTGGCGGAAAATACCAACGGCGAAGGCGCAGCCCTGCTCTTTGAGTGCGCAGGCGCAGAATCCGCCGCAGCCCAGATGTGCGGGCTTGCCCGCAGCCGGGGAACCATTGTCATGGCCGGGGTTCACAAGGACCCCCATGCCGTGGACCTGCGGACCCTGAATTTCCGGGAAATCACCCTTGTGGGGTCCCGGGTTTACACCCGGTCTGATTATAAGGCCGCTGTCGGCGCCGCCGCACAACTGCCCGCAGATATCATCATTTCCCATTCACTGGGCATTGAAGATGCGGTCCAGGGATTTGAATTCATGAAACACCCCGACGGGGTATGCAAGGTGGTTTTCTCCATGTAAGGCCCCGGATCCGTCCGGCTCCGGTTTGGGAAAAACAGGGATGTGTAACGACTTAATACTAAATAGGAAACGATCAAAATGATCTCTTCATTCAGTTTGGAAGGAAAAAAGGCGCTTGTCACAGGCGGCTCAAGGGGAATAGGATTTGCCGCTGCCCAAGCAATGGCCCGGGCCGGCGCTGAAATCGTCATTGCGGCCCGGCTCCAGGCACAACTGGACAAGGCCTGCGAAACCCTGGCCGGCAAAGGATTCAAGGTATCGGGTTTTTCCCATGACATGTCGGACATCGAGGGCATTCAACCCCTTTACGACAGAATTATCTCGGAAACCGGCGGCATTGATATTCTTGTGAACAATGCCGGGGGCACCCGGCGGGGACCGGCGGAAATCATTACGGAGCAGGACTGGGATTTTGTCATGGATCTCAATGCCAAGGCCGTGTTCACCATGTGCAAGGCCTTTGCCAAAGAGCGGATCACAGCGAAACGCCCCGGAAAAATAATAAATATCGCATCGCTGATGAGCGAAACCGTCCGCAGGGACAATGCCCCCTATGCGGCCTCAAAAGGCGCGGTCAGGCAACTGACCAAGGCCCTGGCCGTTGACTGGGCCCGCTATCATATTAATGTGAACTGCTTCGGGCCGGGATATATCCGCACCGAACTGACCCGGGCATTGTGGGAAGACCCTGAATTTGACGCATGGATAAAACAGCGCACCCCCATGGGACGGTGGGGAACCCCGGAAGACCTGGCCCCCACAGTGGTGTTTCTTGCCTCACCAGCCTCGGATTTCATCACCGGCCAGATTTTCTTTGTGGACGGCGGCCTTTTAAGCATGTTTTGATCACAGCCATTGGGCCGGGTAACCCAACGCTGCATAAAATTGTTTTCATGCAGCGCTGGGATGCTGCCGTGAACACCCGAAGCCAGGGCCATACTCTTATCAGCGCCCCACTTCCCGGCCCGGGTCCCGGGTTAAAAGGGCTTCAACCTCACGGCGGCCCGAGGTGAAATAATCCCCCTTAATACCCAGTTTCAGTGCAGCCATGGCCGATGCATAGGCCATCCCCTTGGCGACATTATTCTCCAGGAAACCGCATAAGAATCCTGCGGTGAAGCTGTCCCCGGCGCCCAGCCGGTCAACAGCCTCCACGTCATAGGCACGGGTTTCCCACATGGTGTCGCCGTCATAGGCGATCCCCCCCTCATTGCCCAAGGTGACAATGCATATCTTCGGGGAAAACCGGTTGAACACAGCCGTTACAACATCCTGCGGAGACCCCTTGTGCCCGAACAGGTCCAGGGCATCCTCCCGGGTGATAAAAATCAAGTCCGACAGGCCCATAAACGGGTCCAGGGTCCGGGCGGCTCTCTCTTCAGACCACAGTCCCTTGCGGAAATTGACGTCAAAGGAGGTGACGACCCCGGCCTGCCGGGCGGCCTTCATTATCTCCGTAAGCGTGGTGCAGCAGGTTTGGGACAGGGCCGGGAAAATGCCGGTGCCATGGAAAATCCGGGTATTTAAAATAAATGCCCGGTCGATCTGCCCGGGGGCAATGGTTGAAACCGCGGCATTTTCCCTGTCATAAATCACATTAATCTTCCTGGGTTTTGCACCATATTCAACAAAAAAAGATTCATTGCGCCCCTTGTTTTCCCATACCACCCCTGCAACATCTACATTATAACCGCGGATGTCATGGACAATCCGCTGCCCCAGGGCATTGTCACACAATTTCGACACCCAGGCACACTGCTTGCCCATCCTTGACAGGGCCACCATGGTGTTGGATTCAGAGCCTGCGGTATGCACCTGGAAACAGGGGGCTGTTTCAAGCCGTTCCCCGGGGGGCACCGACAAACGCAGCATGGTTGAGCCCAATGTGGTGACATCAAATTTCTTTTTGTTTTCCATTCTGTTTTTTCCTCTTTAAAGGGTGTTGAGACCATTCAAACCCGGGGCTTGATTCTCGTTTTGCCCATTTAGCCAGAGAGAGGGGAAAAATTCAAATTGAAAACGCAAAAGGCAATTTAAATCCGGCCTGGTGGGAAAAAACACCCCCATGATTCCAGAAACCGTCAGGATGCAATATGATTTTTAAATGGCTGAAGAACCCGGGAAGCATATTGGGAAAATTGTTTCGGGTGAAGCGGCGCAAACCCGGTACCAAGACCGGTTTTGCCTTGGGCGTAACCGGCCTTGGAGCTACAGAAAACGAAAAATAAAACCCAAAGGGTCTCATGACGGCAATCCCGGCAATGGATTCCGTAAATCCGTCAGGGCCTGCCGGGACAATAAAAATATACGGGGAGGCTGTGGGGTATATAGGCCGAGGATGAAACAGAGTCGATGTATTATAAATACATGTCAATGTGTTGCCGTGGGGCCTGTTCCATCTCCCGCTTTTCCCGGGCTTTTTCCAGGAGCGCCTCTTTAGTCTCTCTTTGTTCTTTTATTTTTTCCAGCATTTTCTCATACCAGCTTTCATCTTTGCCGGTGGAGAGACTATTACTCGAAGAGATGGCGGTTGAAGACATGGAGATCGATCTGGCGCTTCCTTTGTAGGGAATTCCGCCCACACTTTCATTGCCGTCGCTCAGGGAAAAGACCGAACCGGTAGTCCTGAAGCTGTGGGACCCGCCGTTCATCCGAACCGTTGTTGTCCCTGCCCCGGAATCCCCTTCCCTGCGCATCAAACCGAAGACCTTGGCCCTGTATTCAGGGTTGTCCGCCATTTTTCGAAGATTATTCTCATCAATGTAAAGCAGGTTCCGCCCGTCAACAACATCCGCCGGTTCCCTTGGGACCATTGTGTACATGGGAAATTCTGTTTTGATTGTCTCTTTTAGTTCATCAACTCCGATTTTACCGTTTTTTCCCATGGAAGCAAACTGAGTACTGTATATCCGGGATTGTTCTTTTCCATAGTTTACCAATGCCCGGCTCATCTGCCCTAACGAAGAATAGGTCTTATTTTCCTGCAGGTTGCCCGATGATGCTTGGGCAATTCCAGCCGGATGTATTGTCCCAGAGTTGATCTGCATGTCTACCTCCTGGTTGAAAATTTATGAGGATATACCTGTCTATACATAGCTATCAATCGCGTCACCGGAATTTCCGGACCCGCCGCCACTGTCCTGATGGTCTGTGCCGGAAGTGCTGTTTGAGCTGTTGTCCGATTCCGTTGCCTTTTCCTCGTCTCCGCTCTCTTTCATCCCTTCCACCGCCCTTTCCTGGATGGATTTCGGCGGCATCTCCTCCTTTAATTTTTCCACAGCATTTTTAAGCGCCTCTTCATATGTCAAAGGCGGCGCCTGTTCCGCCTTGTCCGACCGGGTGCCGGATGCCTTTTGAAAATTTAGCGCATGGGATGAAAAAGAAGGGGGAAAAGAAATATTCATGAACACCTCCGGTGCGTAATACATTTGAAATATAACAACTTCCATCGGCAGCCCGGAAACATAACTTAAACGCCAATGAAGCGGCGCAGCCTGCCGGTTATTCCGCACCCACTCCCTGGCATTCAAAGATCCGTCCCTGGTCCGCACTCAGTTATGGTCCTTTTTGAAGTTGGCTAATATACTTGATTACATATCCTAATGGACAGATTAGATTGCAATATGACCGACCACCCACCATTGGAACTAAAACGACAAAATATAAAAATTCGGCTGTAATTAAAAATACAATTTTTTGCCAGCGCCTTATCATTACAAAAGTTTCCGGTATAATCAGTATAATTGACAATCCCTAAGGGTCAGAACCGGGGTGTCGGATGCATCCGCGGTATTTTCCAACACCATGCCGGTGATTTCAGGCTGACGGGTGTTTTCAGCATCTGCGAATAGAATAGCGGATCAAATTGTCGCCGAATAGACCGTCAAGAGACCAGGGACGATCATAATCGGCTAAGGCCCATGATCGAAATAAAACATGCCCAAATAGGGTTTAGAATTTTCGTTCGTATTCAAGGCATGTCAATGGGCGATATTAAATATATGCGCCCATTGATACAACAAAAAAGACGGATGAAAAGGCAAACCATATGGACGGTTTTATTTTGAACTTGGGCCTAAAAGGTGTTGGAATTACGTTTTCATAGCTTCTTCAAAGAAATCGAGTTCATATTGTGCTGATCGCGTGAAGGCTTTCAACATTTCCTGGTGCAGCTCTTCATCTGCCCCTGATGCCTGCCGCTCTACAATATCAATAAATCTTTGTGTGTATTGCTCGTACGCGTCACTGTGATAAGTGTCGATCCACATCTGGTATTTGTTGTCAGCTTCCGCAATGGTCAAAATGTGATTACCAACGCTGTTAAACACCCAGAAACAGGGTAAAAGCGCAGCAGCAGCAAGAGCAAATACGGAATTTTTACTGTGGCCGAGCAGAAAGGAAGTGTATTTCTCAATTACAGGAGACTTCTCTTCGGCTTCCTCAATATCAAAATATTTCAGAAACTCATTGTGAAGGGCCTTTTCAATGTCCAGCCCATCTTTGGCTAATCGTTGAAAGAATTGTTTTTCAGATTCGCTGGGCGCTTTTCCGGCGAGCAGGTTCAGAGCCAGGTTATCATCCTTGAGATAAAGGATATCCTGGGACAGGAAATGTGCAAAATTATTTTTATCTAATGTGCCTTTTGCCAGTTGCACAATAAAGGGATGTGAAATTGTATCCGCATAAATAGAAGCCACCGCATCCCACATCTTTTGAGTGTATTTTCCTGCCGCTTTCACTTCATCACCCCTGATTCCTCTATTTTATTTTTTAAAGGCGCAAATGGCAACATAATCACCGCAGTCAAACCCCGGAATTGGTTGTTCCTCCACATTGTTTGAGTATAGCGGATGTTTAGTGAGCGTTTGTGCATAATCAAAGTCTTGAAACCCTGCCGTTTTAAGCATCTCGACTTTCTCAGCAGTTGTACGCCAGTTGGCAACCTTTACAAATTCAATTGGATAGGGGTCCCTTGGGTGAACACCTTCCAACAATGGGTGTTCCCATGTTTCGAGACTTTTTGCCAGGTTGTACATGGTTGCGTATGAACTTTCCTTGGGAACATCAATTACCACGATTTTACCTCCGTTTCTCAAAGCGGTATAGGCTTTGTGAAACACGGACTGCAGGTCATTGATATAGCTTGGTGTGCCGTTGAACAGGATCGTATCGTATTGTGCTTCGCCCAGATCGGCGTCTTCCGCTGTGGTTACATCAACACGTATCCCGCGTTTGCGGGCAATCTCAGCCATTCCGTCTGATGGTTCGAGTCCGTGCTGAATGGTAATGTTAAACTCACTTTTCAGGATTGATTCAAAAAGACCGCTTCCGCACCCTACAGAAAAGGTATCCCCCGCATCTTTCATAAAATAAGCGACCAGGTTAACCTCTGAATTTAACA
>JAKSBO010000702.1 GCA_022361095.1 Desulfobacterales bacterium
ATTGGCGGCGCGCAGCAACGTGACAAATACGGCGGACAGGTCCGCGCATTTGCCGCCGCCCTTGCACTGCTGCAGTGTCCTGGTAGGGCTTCCTAAACCGCAGCCTTTGACGGCAGGATCACGGAATGTATTTTCAACCACCCAGTCATAGATGGCCATGGCCTTGTCCAGGGTGGTCTCTTTTCCCTTGGTGGCGCCGGCTGCAATTTTCTGCAGATCAGGATCCATTGCCGGGACAAACAGGGATTCTCCAAGGTACTTGGATACGATGGCAGGAAATTTTGCGCCGTTGTCCTTGATGTTGTTGTTGCGCCGGTCTTTCTGGGTGATGTGAAACTGCATGGTGCACTTGGGGGCTTGTGACAAATCGTTCCAGGCGGCATGCAGATATACGGCGTCGGAAGCCGGATCCCTGTAAATACCTGAGGCGGTGTAGTTTCCGGTGACGGAGATGTTGGAAATGGTCTGGAACTCGTCACTCATGGGATAAGGCACCCACAGATCCGCATGTTTTGAACCTTTTTCCACTGCCGGGGTCAACGTAAAGGTCAGGGTACCGGCAGGCTGGGCCGCAAAACAGATGCCGGAAAACAGCATCATCATCATAACCAAACATAATACACTTCTTTTCATAATTTCTCCTTGGGGTTAGTTTTGGTTAAAGAAGGGTAAGGCCCAGGTTCAAAATAAAACCTTCCATATGATGTGCCTTTTCATCCGTCTTCTTTGTTGTGTCAATGGGTATTTAATATGCTCCCATTTGACACGCCTTGAAAACGAACGAAGATTCTATACCATATTGTGGAATATTTTATTCCGATCATGGGCATAAGGGTAGGATTATCCTTGATTTGATATACAGCATCAGTTGATAAAAATAGACACCATTATATCTTAAATCTCCCGATCATGCCGTTTAGCTGTTCAGCGAGTTTCGACAGCTCCTCAGCATTGGTTTCCACCTGATCGCTTCCGGCATTCATTTCATTGGTCGCCCGGCTTACGTCATTAATATCTTTTGTTAATTCTCCGGCTAAAGCAGACGTTTGATTCACGTTGCCGCTTACTTCCTGTATCCCTTGAGCCGCTTGGGTTACATTATTTGCTATCTCCTGGGTTGTTGCGGATTGTTCTTCAATGGC
>JAKSBO010000656.1 GCA_022361095.1 Desulfobacterales bacterium
ATGATGAATAAAAAACATACCAACAAAATATTAGGATGGTTTAAGGGATTACTTGTTTTACCGCTGGTGGCAGCTGCTTTACTGGCATTTACAAATCCTGATAAAACAGTAGTTTCTGCTGCAAATAAAGTTGAAATAAATGACGAACAAGGCCTGAGAAAGCATTTTGCCATGACCTTAAAATATCCTAAAGCCGCTCAGGTTGCAGGATTTGAGGGAACTGTTACTGTTAATTTTATAGTTGACAAAAAGGGTAAGGTGAAGCAAGTAAATATAGGCTCAAATAGCAGTGCACTTAAGCTTGACAAGGTAGTGGTTGTAGCTTATGCTAAAAGTAAGATTACACAGCAACCGGCAACAACTTCATCAGACGAATTATTGAAGCTTCTTGAAGATGAGGCAAAACGAGTTGTTGAAGCTTTACCTGCTTTACAGGCAGAATCATTAATAGGTAAATCATTGCAAATTGAGTTTGAGTTTAAGCTTCAGGATGTGTCGAAAGATGCTGCTCAATGGCGCAGCCCTAAAACCATTAAAGGTGATGAGCTGACTAATAACAGCATTAGTCTAATAAACTCTAAGGGTGAGAAAATAACCATCTCAACAAAGGGTAAACACCTGAAGTTGGATTATGACGGAGTTGATATGCCGTTTTTCACACTTAATAAAGACGTTATATCGGCCAGTGAGCTTGAAAAGCTTAAAGTTGAAGATTTAGGTCGTATTTCAGCATTAACAATAGAGCAGTTAAAGCAGAATAACAAAAAAGAGTGGAAAAATGGCGTTTTTGCAATCTATACCAAAGAAGCTCAGGCAGAATTTGAGGCACAGAAGCCATTGTATGTTGTCGATGGTAAGGAGTTTACTGGTGAGTTAAAAGACATTTCTCCGGATGATATTGCCAGCATGAATGTACTTAAGGGAGAATCGGCCACTAATAAGTATGGAGAAAAAGCCAAAGACGGTGCTGTTGAAATAACCACCAAAGCTTCGTTGCGAGGAAAAGAAATTATTGAATCGTCAAATAGTATTCAAATCGAATCAGTAAACAAAAAAAATACTACACCTGTCTTTGTTGTTGATGGTCAAAAAAAAGACATTAATA
>JAKSBO010000840.1 GCA_022361095.1 Desulfobacterales bacterium
CGGACCACGCTTTCCGAGCCAAGGATCTCATTGAACCAGGCAATATCCTTAAGCAGGCCCTGGTATTCGGTTTCAATCTTTTCCCGTTCCAGTCCGGTAAGCCGCTGCAATCGCATGTCCAGGATGGCCTGGGCTTGAATTTCCGTCAAATCAAACCGGTTTATTAAGCCGTTCCTGGCCTCTTCAGGTGATCCGGAAGCCCGGATCAGGGCAACGACGTCATCCAAATTATCCAGGGCAATCTTTAACCCTTCCAGAATATGGGCCCGCTCTTCAGCTTTGCGCAGATCGTACCGGGTACGCCGGATAATGACATTGACCCGGTGGGAAATAAAGTGGTTGAGGATTTCCTTAAGGGAGAGCAGCTCCGGCCGGTTATTGACCACCGCCAGAAAAATAATGCCGAAGCTGGTCTGCATATTGGTGTGCTTGTAAAGCTGATTGATCACGACTTCAGCGATCTGGTCGCGTTTCAGCCCAACAGCCATACGCATGCCCTGGCGGTCGGATTCATCCCGGACATAGGAGACGCCGGTAATTACCTTGTCTCTGACCAGTTCGGCGATCTTTTCCACCACCTTGGCCTTGTTCACCTGGTAAGGCAACTCCGTGACCACAATGGTTTCCTGGCCGTTTTTCTTGTTCTCCTCTACCTCGACTTTCGCACGAAGTGTGATAATACCACGGCCGCCGTCATAGGCTTCAAAAATCCCCTTGGTGCCGTAAATATGCCCATAGGTGGGAAAATCAGGCCCGGGAATGTGGGCCATCAACGCCCGGGTGTCCATGTCCGGATTATCAATAAGCGCCTTTAATCCCTCAATGACTTCACTGATGTTGTGAGGTGGTACATTGGTGGTCATGCCCACGGCAATACCCGAGGATCCGTTGACCAGCAATGCCGGAAATTTTGTGGGCAGCACCGAAGGTTCTTCCAGGGTTTCATCATAATTGGGAATGAACTCTACGGTCTCTTTTTCAAGATCGGCCAGCATCTGGTGGGAGAGCTTGCGCATACGGATTTCCGTATAACGCATGGCTGCAGGGGAATCGCCATCAACCGAACCGAAGTTACCTTGACCGTCAACCAGCATATAACGCAAAGAGAACGGCTGAGCCATACGAACAATGGTATCGTAAACTGCAGTATCACCGTGCGGGTGATATTTACCGATTACATCACCAACAACACGTGCTGACTTCTTGTAGGCTTTATTCCAATCGTTACCCAGTTCATCCATTGCGTAAAGTACACGACGGTGTACTGGCTTCATGCCATCGCGAACGTCAGGTAAAGCACGACCGACGATAACGCTCATGGC
>JAKSBO010000349.1 GCA_022361095.1 Desulfobacterales bacterium
TCAATGCTTGGATTGTTTTGTTTTTCTATGAGTCTTTTTTTAGGGTTTGGTTAGTGTGTGGGCGCAGCAGTAGCGTTGGGAGTTGGGTCGTTTGGTTCAGACATTAGTTCGTTTCTGTGGAAGAATGGTCAATTTCGTTGACGGCGTATGCCTTTTCCTGTTCGCTGTAGACAATTTCTTTGGTTTTTCCGCGCCTGATCACGGACACTGTGATGTCAGAATCTCCGTCCATGCTCTCCATCATACGTTCAAGATCCTGCGGGCTTTTGATTTCAGCATCGTCCACAGCCCGGACAACATCTCCGTTTTTCAAACCAAGGGCCTGGGCACCGGATCCCCGCCTGATACCGTAAATCATCACCCCGGATTCCCGGCCGCCCCGATAATAAGCACGGGTTTTAAACAGCGGTTGTTTGGGGGCCGGTTCAATGTCGCCTGTCAGTGCTTCCATTGCATCAAGGTCAATCGCTTTTCTTTTAGACGCAGCCGGCCGATGGGGTTTTTGGGGGCCGGGCCGGGCAGGGAAGACACGTTTCGTACGCCCCGGCCCAAGCGCCGGGCTTACCTCTAAAACCTGATCTTTTCCGTTGACCGATAATATGATTTTGTTGCGTAAAATGGATTTGATTGTCCCTTGTTGGATGGTGTCATTGACCTGGTAAAGAATCTGTTTTCTTTCATTGAGGTCTTCGATAACAGCCCAGCCTTTATTTTTTTTGCCTGGTGTTGCCACCGTGCCCCACAGCTTAAGTTTAAGATTGGTTTTTTCCAGCCGGGAGATCTTCTCGGGCTTAGGCTCGGAATGCCTGTCCACCTCGACATCGAACAGATTTCGAAGCGTGATGGCGCGCAGCATCTCATTTAATTTTACCGTTTGTTTTTTTCTGGGTTCCGGCGTTTGGGGTGTGGCTTGTGACTGCGGCGGATCAGTTATGTGTTGCCTTACCACAGGGTCAGGACTAACCAAGGCATAAACCTGGAATGCCACCAGAACTGTTAAAGCGGTCAGTATGGTGTAAAATATGAATCTCATTATGGTTTTCCTGGAATTGATATGAAAGTCTGTGTATTTTACAAAATTTTTGACTTTTGTTGTGGATCGGGTCTGGGTGTTGATGGGTCAGGTCACCTATCAATGAGCCTGGGCTGGTAAACCGAAATGGGAATATGTTTTTTAAAATGGCGGAAGTCCTTATCCACGGTAAAAATTGGCATGTCATACCGAA
>JAKSBO010000942.1 GCA_022361095.1 Desulfobacterales bacterium
CAGACCCGCCATAATGAAATCCAGCTTCTGGGTAACGGTGAGTGGTGTATTGCTCTTGGTGGCCGTGACTGCTCCTTGCAGATGCATGAGCAGAAACTGCTTGAGATCTCTATAACCCAGGAGAGCCTGACCCGTGAGATCAAAGTTGCCAAGGCCGCTGGTCTGGATAAGCAGGTTGAAGCCCTTGAATCAGACCGCACTGTTCTCGCCCGCATGGAAGATGAATCCGAGCGTTTCGGTGTTGCTGTCGGTCTTGACTCCGCCACCACCTTCGAATGTATTGTAGACGGTAATCGCCACTACTTCATGGAGGCGAACACCCGTATCCAGGTTGAGCACCGCGTTACCGAGCTGGTTTACAAACTCAAGTTCACCAACCCTGAAGACATCGGGGACTACTTCATTGTAGAGTCTCTGGTGGAAGCCATGGCTCTGCTTGCCATGCACAAAGAGCGTCTCCCCCGTCCTGAGAGACGGCCCCGCTTCGGTGCTGGAGCAGAAGCCCGTCTCAACGCCACAGACAGCTCCCTCTCCCCTTCCGCCGGCGGCCGCATCCGTTACTGGTCCGACCCCATTGAAGGCGAGATCCGAGATGATCAGGGTATCTGCATCAAGAACCCTGACACCGGCCTGTTCATGCCCTACAGCGTAGCTGGTGCTTACGATTCCAACATCGCTTTGCTCCTCACCAAAGGGGAGAACAGACTCGACAGCTACAATCACCTTTCCAAGGTTCTGCGCACCACCACCATGCGCGGTGCAGACCTGGCAACCAACCTGGAGTTCCACTACGGTCTTGTCAACTGGTTCATCGGCAACAATGTCATGGCCAAGCCCACCACCCGTTTTGTTGTTCCCTACCTCACATTGGTTGGAAAGCTTAAGGACGAGGCGAGCAAGATTGATGTGGTGTTTGCTTTCATTTCCATGAAAAAGCATTATGCCAAACTTTATTCAGAGAACCTGAAAGCACTCAAGGCGGTTTCCGAGACTCTGGACCGCAAAGGCACCCTGCTGACCCGCCCCATGGAGATCCTCCTTAAAGATCCCCATCTGCTTTCCGGGTGGCTGAGCATAAACCGCAAAAATTTCGAGCTCAAATATGGTAAGCTTGTCTGGCTGCGTAACCCTCTGGTTGTCATTGAAGAGACCTATGAGTATCTCAACATGTCCTGGAACGATGAAAGGCCTGCCGCTGAGATGATCTGGTCACACGACAACGATTTGCTGCAGAAAGCCAGTGCTTTCTACGCAGACCTGTGTGAAGCCTTTGACCTTGATAAAAATGATTATGTCAAGCTCAATGAGATCCTTGCCAATGGTATGCCTCAGGGTAAGTTTGATGCTGATACCTGGGCTCAGATCCAGGCTGCGCATCAGGGCTTTTCAATTGGTAACGAGCTGATGGGCCTGCTCTATCTGGTGGGTGTCAACACCAACTTCTACGATTTCAAGGTAGAGGATAATCTGGAAGTGACCATCCCTGAATATCTCAATGATCCTGACCTCCAGGCCCAGATGAAAAAGGTTCTGGTTCCGCCGCCCTCAACCAAGGCGGATGAGATTGTTACTCCTGGCGGCGGTATGTATTATTCTCAGGAAGCTCCGGGCATGCCTGCCTTTATCCAGGAAGGTGATCATTTTGAAAAAGGGCAGCCTCTGTTCATTCTTGAAGTTATGAAGATGTTCAACAAGGTTCTTGCACCTTTCGCCGGTACTGTTGACAAGATTGTCATCGAAGGTGGTGACGGTGTTATTGTTCAAAAAGGGCAGACCATCTTCAAGGTTACCCCGGATGAGAAGTTTGTTGAAGTTGATTCCAAGGCGATCGCCAAAGAGCGTCGCGATTGTACCTTAGAGTACATGATGCCTGTTTTTTAGGCACCTGTTTACAAGAACAGCATAAAAAAGCCCCCACCGTTGCCGGTGGGGGCTTTTTTGCTTGCTTTGTCACTTAATATAAATTAATGTAAAAAATTAGCAAATTTTAGTTCATATTATTTCGAGGATCAACACTCAGAACGACTAAAATCACGATACAATTCAAACACTTACAACTTTCAGAAAATAATATAACCAAGGGGCAAGTCAACGCAAAATAATTATTGCAAAGAGTGTGCTTTTACGATACGCAGTATGCACATGAAAAAAATTTGGTAGAAGAAAGCATTAAAGGGGTTAAGTGGAGATTCCGGCTGTTGGCTTAACGCAATAGCCGAAACTAAATGCAAAAAATTCTACACCAAGGAGACAGTATGAATACAGCTGACAAGATCAAATTATTCAAAGAGCGCAAAGCTGAGGCCAGGCTTGGTGGTGGTGAATCCAGGATTGTAAAGCACAAGGCTCAGGGCAAGGCTACAGCCAGAGAGCGTGTTGAACTGTTCCTGGATCCAGGAACTTTTGAAGAATTTGACACGTTCAAGACCCACCGCTGCTACGACTTCGATATGGAAAAGACCCATTTTTATGGTGACGGTGTCGTAACCGGTTGCGGAAAAGTGAATGGCCGACTTGTATATGTTTTTGCGCAGGACTTCACCGTCTTCGGTGGCTCGCTTTCCGAGACATATGGCGAAAAGATCGTTAAGATAATGGATTTGGCTTTAAAAAACGGCGCACCATGTATCGGACTCAATGACTCGGGTGGAGCCCGTATCCAGGAGGGTATTGAATCGCTTGCCGGATACTCCTATATCTTCTTGAGAAATGTTCTTTCATCAGGTGTCATACCTCAGTTATCTGCAATTTTTGGTCCATGTGCCGGAGGCGCTGTGTACTCGCCAGCCTTGACCGACTTTATCGGGATGGTTCAAAACAACTCCTATATGTTCCTTACAGGTCCAGGCGTTGTTAAGACTGTCTGTCATGAGGACGTGACCACTGAGGAGCTTGGCGGTGCTTCTATGCACTCTTCACGATCTGGAGTCTGTGACTTCGCAGGCGCCTCTGAGGTCGATGTCATTGAGTGGTTAAGGACCCTGCTTTCGTATATGCCGCAGAACAACATGGAAACCACTCCCTTTGTTGAGACTAATGATCCGGCAACCAGGCGGGTGCCTGAGCTGAACACCATCATACCTGATAATATGAATGCTGCCTACGATATGAAACAGCTTATTCTGTCGACAGTTGATGATGGTATCTTCACAGAGATCAAGGCAAATTTTGCACAGAATATCATCGTTGGATTTGCCCGCTACAACGGTCGTTCCGTTGGTATTGTTGCCAATAATCCTTTAAATCTGGCTGGTGTTCTTGATATCGATTCTTCAAAAAAGGGGGCTCGTTTTGTACGTTTCTGTGACTGCTTCAATATCCCCGTAATCACTTTTGTTGACGTTCCCGGATTCCTTCCTGGTACGAATCAAGAGTTCAACGCTGTTATTCTTAACGGCGCTAAGCTTCTCTACGCCTATTGTGAGGCAACCATTCCAAAAATTACCATTATTACTCGTAAAGCATATGGTGGTGCCTACTGTGTTATGTCTTCAAAGCATATCCGTGGTGACATTAACTACGCTTGGCCAACAAGCGAGGTCGCGGTTATGGGTGCCTCAGGTGCTGCCGGCGTTCTTCATGGTCGTAATGCTCAGTCAATGGACAATCCACAAGAGTTCCTGGCTGAAAAAGTTGAAGAGTACCAGGATAAGTTTTCCAATCCCTATGTTGCTGCCAGCCGCGGCTACATCGATGATATCATCGAGCCTGCCGAGACCAGAATTCGTATCATCAACGCACTGAATGCAACCCAGGACAAGCGTGACACCAACCCAATGAAAAAGCATGGAAATATCCCACTATAATTTCAAGGGTTCACTGATTAGACAAAAACAAAATCAAAGGTGACCGAATGGCTGATGATAAAAGTAAAAAAATGGCAGCGGCTCTAGCTGGCGTCAATGCTTACATGATGGAAGAAGAGGCGATTGCTGCCGCCCAGGCAGAACAGGCAGCCAAACCTTCAATCCAGTTTAGTCCATGGGCAATGAGTGGTCGTCAGGAAATGATGTCCATGCGAACAATGTTACAATTAAAAGCGTTTAGCCGCTTAAGATAGATTTATTTTTCAGGCTATAGGAGAAATGAAATGAGTGAAAACGTACAGTCCACAGAAATACGATACGAAGCTGATCGCCCAGCCGCTGAAAATCCAATAAAAATAATGGATCTGAGTTTCCGTGACGGCCATCAGTCCCTGTTCGCCACCCGTGGCCGTACAGAGGACATGATTCCCGTTGCTGAGATGATGGATGAAATTGGCTTCTGGGCCGTCGAGACTTGGGGTGGTGCTACCTTCGATACCATGCACCGGTTCCTCAACGAAGATCCATGGGAGCGATTGAGAACCTTGAAGCGTTACATCAAGAAGACGCCTTTTGCTATGCTGCTTCGTGCTCAGAACCTGGTAGGTTACAGAAACTACGCTGACGATTTGGCCGCGGCTTTCGTTGATAGAGCCGCTGAGAACGGTATTGATGTTTTCCGTACCTTTGACGCCTTGAACGATTATCGTAACTTTGAAACCGTTGTTAAGCAAATTAAGAAGAGCGGCAAGCACTTTCAGGGATGTATCTGCTACTCCTTGACCGAGCCTCGCCTCGGTGGTGAAGTATACAACCTGGAATACTACGTGAATAAGGCCAAGGATCTTGAATCTATGGGCGCGGATTCTATCTGTATTAAGGATATGGCAGGTCTTATTGCTCCTTACGATGCTTTCTCTATGATCAAGGCCTTGAAAGAAGCTGTCAGCGCGCCAATCCACCTGCACTCTCACTCTACCTCCGGTATGTCCCCGATGAGTCATCTCAAGGCCATTGAGGCAGGTGTTGACATTATCGATACCTGTATGACCCCATATGCATATCGCACCTCTCATGCTGCGGTTGAGCCGCTTGTAATGGCACTTATTGGAACCAACCGTGACACGGGCTTTGATATCAAGAAGCTGGCTGAAATCAACGAAGTACTGGAAAAAGAGGTTATGCCTAAGTACAAGCATCTCCTTGATGACTCTAAGGTTTCTGTCATTGATATCAACGTACTGCTCCACCAGACGCCAGGCGGAATGCTTTCCAACCTGGTTAATCAACTGCGTGAGATGGATGCACTTGATAAGATTGATGATGTGTATAAAGAGCTGCCTCGCGTACGTCAAGAGCTTGGTCAGGTCCCACTGGTTACCCCGACATCTCAGATTGTTGGTGTACAGACCGTTAACAACGTTCTTTATGATACCGAAGACGAACGTTATAAGATGATCACCGGCCAGGTTAAGGATCTATGCTACGGTCTCTATGGTAAGACTGCAGTACCAATCGACCCAGAGCTACAAAAGAAGGCACTTAAGGATTATCCTCGCGGTGAAGAGCCTATTACCTGTCGTCCAGCCGAGATTCTTGAGCCAGAGCTTGATAAGGCAAAAGCTGAAATTGGCGATCTGGCCAAAGATATGGACGATCTGATCACTTACGCCAAGTTCCCGGTAACCGGTAAAAAATTTCTTGAGTGGAAGTACGGTGTTACATCTCCGCCTCCAGAGGTTATGCCTCTTACCATGGATAAGGTTAAGGAAGCTGATGAGCTTGTTGCCAAGGCTAAAGCCGGTGAACTTGTTGAGAAGAAGCCTGAGACACCTGAGAAGACTGATCGCCTCCGTACCTTCAACGTCTTTGTTGATAATGAGTACTTCAACGTAGAGGTTGATCCTACAGGCGAGATGCCGGCAATGGTTGGTGCTCCAGCCGCACGTCCTGCAGCACCTGCTGCCGCTGCCCCAGCTGCTGCCGCGCCTTCTGCCGCTGCTGCCGCGCCTGCTGCCGCTGACGTTGATGGAACCGCACTGGTTGCCCCAATGCCTGGTATGATCATAAGTTATGCGGTTGCTGTAGGTGATACTGTCAATCAAGGTGATACCATCTGTGTTCTTGAAGCCATGAAGATGGAGAACGCATTGGCCGCCCCATGTAGCGGTGAAATCAAGGAACTCAGCTTTTCCAGTGGTGATTCTGTACCTAAGGATGCAGTCCTTGCAGTAATTGGCTAATGCGATCGTTTCCTTTCAAAAAGGATAGATGGGGTGGGATGGACTTTTCTATTCTAACATAAAAAACCTGGCTCTTAAGAGCCAGTTTTTTTATTTTTGGGATTTTGTTCGGGATGGATGGAATCAAACCGTTGGTTAGACAGACGCCCTATCTTTTTATCTTGGGAAGAACATACTCTTCGTATGTGGTTGGACCGTCTTGATACATCTCCATCATTGTAGTAGCATTGATTGTTCTGATCTCACTTTCTTTCCAAGATCGCCAATTTTCAAAAGTTTGCCATGTGCTGATGACGAGCATCTGGTTGGGATCATCATGCCCGAAGTATGTTTCAGCGGATATGTAGCCTTCCACGTTCATTGCGTCCGACCGCATTTGATTCAACAGTACCCGAACCTCTTGTTCTTTGCCTGGTTTGAACTTTCTTCTGATCAAAACTTTAAGCATGACGACCTCCTTGGATAAAAATAAATGAGAATCTTCTTTATCGCATTAAAGATTAAGTAAATTCTTTTTGGGCTTTTGTCAAGAAACATGAAAAGTGTTTTATAAACGGCGAAGGATAAATTTTTTTGACATTTACTGATTAATTCTAATTTGTTAGCTTTAAAAAGCCTTTAATTCTTGGAGATTTCATATCAATTATGAATTTCAATAATAATTGAGAGCAACCTATGAAAATTTGTGTAACTTTTTGAATTTATAATAAAAACAAAAATGTTTTACACAACACAATTGATAGGATGTTACCCAACCTCTCTGGAGATATCAAGGAGTATAAGGATTTTTTCATTACCTCAACAGATGGCTCCAGTGAGCTTTCTGAACTTTATATTTCGGGCTTGATTAAAACCGAACGGGGTAAACGCAACATAGAACGAATACATGAGGAGCTTGACATGTTGGGCGGTGAGTACCAACAAATTCAACAATTTATAACGGATTCGCCTTGGGATGCTTAAAGCAGATATTGAAGCGGGAGTTCGTTTTGGCTGGGTTGGTGGAGACAGGCTTTACGGTCATGGGCATGAACTCAATTATGCAATTGAAGATATGGGGCTGACCTTTTTGCTGGATATCCATAAGGATCAAGCAGTGTACATGCAGAAGCCGATGATATCAGGTTAGAAAATGGAGTGGTTGGCATCATCATATGGCGCTTGTGATCCTGGCGATGTCCTTTATTGTCAAAGAAAGAGTTCAAAACAAAGCCGACTATCCCTTGCTTAGTTGTCGAGATCTCAGAATTATGATTATCGCGTTGCTAATCGGGGACAATAAGCTGATCGAAAAAAGGAAATTACAAATGG
>JAKSBO010000971.1 GCA_022361095.1 Desulfobacterales bacterium
TACACCTTTCCCCAGGCCATGCTGATCCTGACCATTGCCCTATCCATCACCGACGCCAGGCTGTATGAGGCGGCACGCTCCCTTGGGGCCGGAAGGATACGTATTTTTTTTACCGTTACCCTGCCCAGTGTTAAATACGGGCTTTTGAGTGCGGTGTCGGTCTGTTTTATCCTTGCTTTTACCGATTTCGGGGCACCCAAGGTGGTTGGCGGCAATTTCAATATCCTGGCCACAGACATTTATAAACAGGTGATCGGCCAGCACAATTTTGTCATGGGCGCGGTCGTTTCAGTGGTGCTGCTGATACCCACGATGATCGCATTCATGGTTGACCGGGTGATCCAGGGCAGGCAGGCCGCCATGATCGCGTCCAAGTCGGTCCCCCTGATCCCAAAACCCAACCGCCGGACCGACCTTGCTGCCTTGATTTTTTGTTCAATGGTGATTTTGTTGGTTCTTTGCGTATATGCCGCTGCCCTTTTTGCATCCCTGGTCAAAGTCTGGCCCTATGATCTTTCCATGGGGTTTCGGCACTATTATTTTACCGGAACCGGTGGGGGGGGATATGCTGCGTTTTTCAACAGCATCCGGATGAGCCTGTATTCAGCGGTGCTTGGCACCCTCATTACCTTTTGCTCCGCATATCTGATTGAAAAAATACGGATCATGAAACCGGTCCGCCAATCGGCTTATTTTCTGTCAATTTTACCCCTGGCCCTTCCGGGCCTGGTCATCGGTCTGTCCTACATTTTCTTTTTTAATGCCCCTGGTTGGACCGTTGCAGGATTTACGGTTCCCAACCCCTTTAATTTCATATATGCCACCATGGGTATTCTGGTCCTGTCCAACATTGTCCATTTTTATACGGTCAGTTTCCTGAGCGCCACCACAGCCCTGAAGCAACTGGACCTAGAGTTTGAACAGGTGTCCGATTCCATGGCCGTGTCATTTTACAAAACCTTTTTCAGGGTGACGGTACCGGTCTGCCTGCCCGCCATCCTTGAAATTTTTATTTACTATTTTGTCAATTCCATGGCCACCGTGTCGGCGGTCATCTTCCTCTACCCGGCGGACCTTCCCCTGGCGTCTGTTGCCATTGCAAATATGGACGATGCAGGTGATATCGCGCCCGCCTGTGCCATGTCCGTACTGATCGTGGCAACGAACATCGTTACACGGCTTGTCTTTTCCCTGGTCACCAGGAAACTCAAACAGCGGAGTACGGCCTGGACCGGACAATAATTTAAAAAAACAGGAGTCTTTTATGGATATTTTCATCAGAAATAAAAAATATACAGGCCCGGTCCAGTCAATGATTTTTGACTGGGCCGGCACCGCGGTTGACCATGGCTGTATCGGACCTGCAAAGGTATTTGTTGAGGTCTTTGCTGAAAAAGATGTGGCCGTGTCCATCAAAGATGCAAGAAAATTCATGGGACTTGCCAAAAAGGACCATATCCGGGGAATGTGCGAACTCCCGGAGGTTTCCCGGGCCTGGCAGGCCAGGTTCAACCGCCTTCCCGGCGAATCGGACGTGGATATGCTGTACGAAAGAACCGCCGTTCAGATGGTTGACACCATTGTTCACCACAGCAGCCCCATTGACGGTGTGGTTGAGACGATGGGTGAGTTGAGAAAAATGGGTATAAAAATCGGCTCCAGTACCGGGTATGTGCGGGAGATGATGGATGTCCTGGTGCCTGCGGCAAAAGAAAAAGGCTACCATCCCGATGCCGTTGTCTGCTCCTCGGATGTTCCTTCCGGGCGGCCTTATCCGTGGATGTGCTATGCCAATGCCACACTGCTTGAAACCTTTCCCATGGAGGCCATGGTCAAAGTCGGCGATACCATTTCGGATATTGAGGAAGGCCTCAATGCCGGCATGTGGACCGTTGGTATTACGCGCACGGGAAATGAACTGGGTCTTACCGAAAATGAGGTCAATGCCATGGATCCGGACGAACTGGACCTGAAGCTGACAGAGATCAAAAACCGTTTCCGGGCTGCAGGCGCCCATTATGTCCTGGCCCGTACGGCTGATATCCTTCCGGTCATTGAAGAGATCAATACAAAACTTAAATCCGGCGAACTGCCCTTTAACGGATAAAATATGAACCAGACACACCCAACAGACCTGTCCGAGGGCGATTCCAACCTGTCGGCCAACCGGGCCTCCTGGACAGGCAAACGTGATCCGGACACCCGAAGGATTCTGGCGCGGGACGCAGCGGTTTTTTTACACCAGTCTTTGTCCACCCCCTGCATTGACGTGGTTGCGCATTGCAGGGGCAGTTTCCTGACCAATGCCGCCGGCAGAAAAATCCTTGATTTCCACGGCAACAGCGTCCACCAGGTGGGGTTTTCAAATCCGGAGGTCACAGCAGCCATCCGGGAACAGATTGGGGCCCTCTCCTTTTGTACGCGCAGGTACACCAATCTAAAAGCCATTGAACTGGCAGAAAAGCTGGTTTCCCTGGCACCCGGCAGCCTTGGCAAGGTATTGTTTGCCCCCGGGGCCACCTCTTCGGTCGGTATGGCCATCAAGCTTGCCCGTGCTGCCACAGGCCGGCATAAAACCATATCCATGTGGGATTCCTTCCACGGCGCCTCCCTTGATGCCATTTCCATTGGCGGAGAATCCCTGTTCCGCAAGAACATGGGACCCCTTTTGCCCGGCACCGAACATGTCCCGCCCCCGGAGCCCTACCGCTGCCTGTTTGACGATAGTGGCAACTGTGCCCAATGCAACCTGAAATGTGCAAGATACATTGATTATGTACTGGATAAGGAACAGGATGTGGCTGCCGTAATTGCGGAACCGGTCCGGTGCACCTGTATTACCCCGCCGCCGCCGGGGTTTTGGGAAGCGGTCCGGCGCTCATGTGACCGGCACGGCACCCTGCTGATTTTCGATGAAACCGCAGTCTGCCTGGGGCGGACCGGTACCATGTTCGCCTTTGAAAATTATCACACCATCCCGGATATGGTGGTGATCGGTAAAGGGCTGGGCGGGGGGATCATGCCCATATCCGCCCTGATTGCCGGCACGGATCTGGACATCGCCCCGGACAAAGCCCTGGGCCACTACACCCATGAAAAAAATCCTGTGGCCTGCGCTGCCGCACTGGCCACCATTGAATATATCCAGACCCATGGCCTTCCGGACAAGAGCCGTATCCAGGGAGAATATGCATTGCAGCGCCTTGAACGCATGAAATCGCGGTACAAAATCATTGGCGATGTCCGGGGCCAGGGATTGATGTTCGGGGCCGAGCTGGTCAAAGACCGGCGGACAAAAGCGCCTGCCCCGGATGCGGCGGACCGGATCATGTACAGATGCCTTGAACTGGGACTGAGCTTTAAGGTGTCAAAGGGCAATTTTCTGACCTTAACCCCGCCGCTGACTATTTCCGAAGATGAAATGGAACAGGCGTTCAGTATCCTTAACCGGGCCTTGTCCGACGGCCATGGGCCGACCTGACATAGCAACTGCCGGGCACAGCCCACAACAAAGTGTGAAAGATCTGAGTAACTTACACAGACGTTCTTATAAAAAAAATCAAACAATATTGAGATCAATTATGGAAAAATTTATCCTTCCCGAAAACCCTTATATTCTTTTAACCCCGGGCCCGCTGACCACAACGCCGACAGTGAAGGCTGCCATGCTCAAAGACTGGTGTACCTGGGATGATGATTACAACCGGATCGTGCAACAGATCCGCGCGGATTTGATACGGCTCGCCTCACCCAGCCCCGGTTATACCGCCGTCCTGATGCAGGGCAGCGGCACCTTCAGTGTCGAGGCCTGCCTGACAACAGCAATTCCGTCAAGCGGCAAACTGCTGGTCCTGGCCAATGGCGCCTATGGCCGCAGGATATCCCAGATCGCCCAACGCCAGTCCATTGATCATCTCACCCATGACACCGGGGACCTTGCACCGCCGGATTTAAAACAGCTTGAAAATACCCTGGCATCAGATCCGGGGATCACCCATGTGGTCATGGTTCACTGCGAAACCACCACCGGTATGCTCAATCCCATTGGGGCGGTGGGAAATATTGCCAGGCAGTTCAATAAAATTTTCATTGTTGATGCCATGAGCAGCTTCGGCGGCATCCCCATTGATATGGCCCGGATGCACATTGATTATTTGATTTCAAGTGCCAACAAATGTATCCAGGGGGTGCCTGGATTCGGTTTTGTTATTGCCCGGGAGTCTGTTTTCAGCAACACCTGCGGCAATGCCAGGTCATTGAGCCTTGATCTTTTCGACCAGTGGCAGACCATGGAAAAGGGTAAAGGCAAATGGCGGTATACCTCGCCGACCCATGTGGTCCGCGCCTTTGCAAAGGCACTTGAGGAACTTGACCAGGAAGGGGGCGTTGTAAAACGGTTTGAACGATATTCGCAGAACAACCGGTATCTGATTGCTCAGATGAAAGAGATGGGATTTACCCCGCTGCTGGAAGAACGGTTTCAGTCTCCAATTATTACGGCATTCCTACATCCGGACCACCCCGGCTTTGAATTCAAAAAATTTTATCATGGCCTTAAATCCCAAGGGTTTGTCATCTATCCGGGCAAGGTCACCGATCTGGAAACCTTCAGGATCGGAAACATCGGTGACATTCACATAAAGGATATGGCGCGTCTGGTCAATGCAATCCAATCAACCCGGTATTGATGAATACTCCCGACCTTGATTTCCCTCCCGGCCTGGTGGTAAAGTCCGCTCCATGATTGATTGCGGACTCATAACACTTGGTTGCGGCCGTTCGGGCCGGTTTTGCTGCCATGCCCCGGACCATCCTTGGCGACCTGATAAAGGCCCGTATCAGCAAAGGATCCAAAGCCGTGGGCATCAGCGGCCATATGCCCCCCCGTCACCGGTTTTTCTGCCCGGATGATATTCAAATAGAAAATTAAATCGCCTTATGCTTTAACGGTTGAGGCGCCTGTACAAAGACCAACCAAATGTACGGCGCTGGTCAAAGTATCTCCGGTGAATAGCATTCGAACGGTTTGCTTTGCGTCTATAAATACATTAAGATTTTTTATGAGAAAGCCTGTACGGTACAATCTTAAACATGTCTCCAA
>JAKSBO010000380.1 GCA_022361095.1 Desulfobacterales bacterium
AATAAGACCCCACCCCCGACCCCTGATAATTTTCGTCTACCAGGAAAGCCACCTCTCCGGTTTTGCCGGCATCGCTTTCAACCAGCCGTGCCTCGGCAACGATCCGGTTTTCGCCTTTTTTTCCACCAAAGCCCACCACGGAGAACTCTTTGGTATAATCCACATTCACATAGGCCTGCATTTTATCGTGGCCCATGGTCTTTACCGAATAAAAGAAGCGGTAAAATACCGTCTCCGTGGAGCAGCGGTAGAAAAAACGGCGCATGGATTCTTCATACGAGGGCTTCATGGCCCGGAACCGAATGGTTTTCTCTCCCTTGAAGGTTTTGGTATGGGCAACATATGCCGGATAGAGATGGGCGGAACGGCTGACGAAAATCTGGTTGGAATAGAGGATCTTTTTTTCCCGGGCCATCTTAATCAGACCCTCCCGGTCGTCGGGATGTGCCACATCAATAATGGCCTGGGCCCTTTCCCGCAAGGGCCGCCATTTGAGCAAGGCCACCCCGTATTCGGTGGCCAGCACATGGATGGATTCGCGCAGCCGTAACTGGTTGACAGCTTTCTCTATACTGAACAGAATATTGGGCTCGCCGTTCTCATCGCGGCTGGGCATGCCGATGATGGTATTGCCGTCCTCGGAGGCTTCAGCGGCCTTGTAAAAATCAATGCCTTCGCCGGGGCCTGAAATTACGGCACCCCTTAAGGGAAAGGCGACCCGGCCCTGGAGATCTGCCTTGCGGCCTTCATATATGGCAACAAACTGGGGGTTGCGGGCAGTGAGCTGGGAGTTGCACACCCAGTCAATACCCTGGAATTCCACCAAGGGATTTTTATGCAGCCATTTCATCAGCTCCTTGGTCCCAAGTGCATAGGAAGCCAAAGATTTCCCCCGGAACGGCGATTTTCGATTGTTGGTCACGGCCCCGGAATTGACAAGCTCTGCGGCTGCATCCGTAAAATAGAGGGAATGGATGCCCAGATCTTTTTTGTCGGACAGATAGGGCACCAGCGCTTCGAACAAGGGACCAAGGGAGTAGTTGATGCAGTCACCGTCCCGGATTTCATTGGCCACATTGGCAGCCACTTTTTTCATGATATCATTGGCCGGTTCAGGCGTATAGGTGATGGGCTCCCGGTCCGAGCGTACCAGAAGATCGAACTCTTCAATGGAGACAAAGGTATCCCCATAGGTAAAGGGCATTGCCTCATTGACCTCTCCCACCACAAGGCTTGCCTTGTCCATCACTTCCCTTGCCACATCAACGGCAAGGCCCAGGCTGCAATACCCGGCATCATTGGGCGGAGTAATCTGGATAAAGGCCACATCCACATTGATTCTGCCGGACCTGATAATTTTCGGAATTTCCGAGGAATAGGCCGGAACAAGATCCACCTGGCCGCTGGAAATGGTATCCCAGGCCACATATCCCCCGGAAAAAAATGTTTTCAGCCGGTAG
>JAKSBO010000713.1 GCA_022361095.1 Desulfobacterales bacterium
AGCCTGGCAGCTGATATGTCAGGTCAGCCCGTGGCTGTTATAAAAAAAGCATTTACGACAATCTGTATTTGGGCGAAAAGTTGCCCATATGCAAGGCGCAGAAAAATTTGTAACCGGAGCAACCTTATGGTTGTGAGGATTGCAAATTTTTCTGCAACGCGGCAGATGGGTGACTTTTCGTTCAAATACCATTATTACGGTTTGAAAAGGGCTGACACACTCTCCCCTGTATGAATATGCTTAACAGCCCGGGCAAAAAGCGGAGCCACAGATAAAGATTTAAGCTGGGGAAACTGTTTTTCTGCAGGAACATGTACCGTGTTGGCAACCACGATCCTGGATACAACGGTTTGACGTAAATTTTTTACCGCCTGACCGCAAAGCACCGGGTGAGTTGCACCAACATAAATATTATCGGCACCTGCCCGTTTCAAGGTATCAACGGTGCTCACCAGGGTTCCCCCAGTCGATATTTCATCGTCAAAAACAATGGCATCCAGACCCTTTACATGACCCACAACCAGCCCCTGCTGAACATTGGAATCGCTGAGCCGGCGCTTGTCAATGATGGCAAGGGATGTATTCAGACGTTTGGCAAACCGGCCGGCTCTTTTAGCCCCGCCGGCATCCGTGGCCACCACCACCACCTTTGACAAATCCAGAAGCCCTGCAAAATAATCACAGATTGTGGGCATGAATGTTAAATGATCAACGGGGATACTGAAAAATCCATGAACGGCATCGGCGTGCAGATCCATGGTCAGAACCCGGTCTGCCCCGGCTGTTTTCAAAAGATCTGCCACCAGGCGTGCAGCAATGGAAATTCTCGGGGCATCCTTTTTATCGGAACGGGCATATGAATAATAGGGAATGACAGCAGTAATTCGTTTGGCAGATGCGCTGCGCAACGCATCTATGGTAATCATCAGTTCCATGAGATGATCACTGACAGGCGTGGTTAAAGATTGAACCACGAATACATCTTTTTCCCTGACACTTTCCTTAATCTGAACAAACAAATTGTCATTTGAAAACCGGGAGATTTCCATAGGACTTAAAGGAATCCCGATGTGTCCACATATTTCCATTGCCAGATCCGGATTGGATCCACCGGAAAATACTTTTAAATTGTCTGTCATTTTAATTTTCCTGAAGGGAGTTTTAATTCGCGCCTTTTTTAATATCAGTTTACCGATCAAGAAACAAGGGAATGAAGATAAGAAATAAGCGTTTGTTTTTTGTTACAAGGTGAATGGATTAGATATTAATTTAAAAAATATAATAGTAACAATAAT
>JAKSBO010000333.1 GCA_022361095.1 Desulfobacterales bacterium
AAAGTCTGTGTAAGTTACTAAGATCTTTCAAACTTTGTTGTGGGCTGAGCCTGGCCGCTGATATGTCAGGTCAGCCCGTTGCTGTTATATGAAAGTACCAACAAGTTGTTGAGTTACTTTCATATTTTGTTGTGAGCCGGTTACCAACAACGCCCTTGCAATTCGGATGGTTTTCACCCTGATCTTAGGGACGCCTGCCGCTACCGTTGGGAAAACGGGTGGCGGCAGGCGTGTCCATGCGTCCAAAACCGCCCCTTACCGCACACCAAGTCCATATCTTTTTTCACCATGCACGACCGGGGCGGGGCCGACTCCAACCCGCCGGTATTCAGAGCAGACCTTGTCATTTGATCTGAAATACACACATGGTTTTTAAGAACGGGTTTTAAATAACTTGTCAATTTTGTTTGTTATATCCAAGAGCGCGGGCCGGAAGGATGCCTGCGCTCCTGGGTTGATAGAGCTTTTCGGTCTCATTCCTTAACTGTCCAGGACCAAATCCAGCAGCACCTTAGGATCCTCTTTAATGATGAGTTTTGCTGCCGTCTCTATTCTGATGAACCCCTGGTTGACGCCGTGCCGAATAAACGCTTTCAGATGGTCATAATATCCGGCCACGTTGAGTAGTCCACATGATTTATTATGAATCCCAAGGTGAGCCCAGGTCAGTATTTCAAAAAATTCGTCCATGGTGCCGATACCACCGGGAAGCGCAATGAATGCGTCCGACAGATCGGCCATCATGGATTTTCTTTCATGCATGGACCCAACAATTACAAGATCTGTTAAGCCGGGATGACTGATTTCCCTGTCTACCAGGGATTCCGGAATGACACCTGTGACCCTGCCACCGCCATTGAGAACGGTATCCGCCAGTTTACCCATAAGCCCGACACTTGCACCGCCGTAAACCAGGTCCATACCTTTTTCCACCATGGCGCGGCCAAGGGCATCTGCGGCCTTCCGGTATTCAGGGCGGACCCCGTCACTTGAGCCGCAGTACACACATATTTTTTTCATTTTGGTTTTATCGGGTTCCCATGAAATGAATGCAGCCGGTGGGACATTTTTCAACGGCTTTCACGGCCTCTTCGTAATTTTGGGCGGAATAGCCATCATAACTGCATTTGGACAGATTGTCCGAAATAGTGAAAAGGTCAGACTCCTTTGCACAGATTCTGCATCCAACGCACGCATTGTTACACACGGCCTTGGCATCCTTGGCCTTGTCCTTGTTGGAGCAGGCCACAACAGGTATGGCCGCTTCCTTGAATCCCTCCACGGACAGGATGCCCCTGGGGCAGGCTTTGGTACATGCACCACACCCAATACAGTTTTCATAATCCACCCGGGCAAGCCCGTCGACAATATGGATTGCATCGTAATTGCAGACATCAACACAGTCTCCATACCCAAGACATCCAAAGGTGCACCCCTGAACGCCTGCCACCTGCTGGGCAGAGGCGCAGCGCTTTTCACCCATGTATTGGGTCACCCCCAACCGGCTGGATATTGGTGCATTGCAATGAACAATTGCACGCAAAGCCACCATGTCGCCCACCTCAACCCCCATAATATCGGCAATGGCCTGGGCACAGGCCTGCCCACCCACCGAACATTTATTTACAGGATCATTATCTGTAACAATTGCCACCGCATAGTCGGAACACCCGATGTAACCGCATCCGCCGCAGTTGGCGCCGGGAAGTGCCTCTATAACCTCTTCGATCTTAGGATCCACTTCAACTTTAAACTTTTTATTGGCCCATCCCAGGATATAGGAAAAAATCATGGCCATGACCAGCATACTCGCGCCGGCGATACCCAATGAAACCATCATGGCAAAATCTCCTGGCCGTTATGGCCCTTACAGGTTATGTCAGCTAAATATTCAGTCAAGGTGTTGCTTTCTGCTTTTGAACTTTGCTCCTGGGCGGCGGGCGCAGGTTTCAGTGCATTCTTGATACCTGAATCCACCCCGGTGAATCCCATGAAGGCAATGGCTAAAATGCCCCCGATAACCAGGGTAATGGCCGCGCCTTGAAAAGGCCTGGGGATATCGCACAATTCCAGTTCTTCCCGGATACCTGCCATGATCACAATGGCAATGGTGAAGCCAAGGCCGCCAAAAAGTGCCAGGGTCATGGCTCTGCCCAGATCCCACACCTCTTTGGGATTGTCAACGCCGGCCACATGGCTCATGATGGTCAAACAGGCAAAAAGAATGGCACAGTTGGTGGTTATCAAAGGCAGAAACACCCCGAAGGACCGGTAGAGCGGCGGAAAAAATTTTCTGACATACATCTCCACAAACTGAACCGAAGAAGAAATGGCAAAAATATACACAATATAACTGAGTACTGTCAGATCAATTTGTGCAGCGGCTTCCGGCGTGGTGAAAAAACCGGCAATAAAGGTTGACACCGGTGCGCCCGGGATCAGTATAAACACCGTGATACTCCAGGAAAGGAATGCGGCAATACTCATAACAAAGGTTACGGCACATCCCATGCCAAAGGCCATTTCGACCTTTTTGGACACGCCCACAAACGGACAGATGCCCACAAAGTAATAAAATATAAAGTTGTTAATTATCGAAGCTGACAGGGCAATCAGCAGGATATCTACAAAATAGTCCATTAGACCCGCCTCAATCTTTTATAAATTTTCATCTCAAATCACTTACGGGCTTCTTCCCGTTTAAAATCAATATAGTTTACAAGACCTAACAACAGCCCCAGTGTAATAAAGGCCCCCGGGGGAAGCACCATGATGACCCAGTCCGGCCAGAAAGCCGGCAGTACCTTAAAGCCCATGAGCATACCCGTACCCAGAATTTCCCTGACCGCGGCAATACTTGCCAGCGCCAGTCCAAATCCCAGGGACTGGCCCAGGCCGTCGGCCGCTGCAATAAAGGGATTCTGCTTTGACCCGCACACCTCACACCGGCAGATGATCAGGCAGTTAACAATGATCAAGGGGATATAGGGACCAAGGGTTTTACTCATCTGGAACATGTATGCGGCCAACAATCTGTCAGCCACCGTTACAAACGTTGCAATGGTCAGGGTAAAGACCACGATCCTCAAATGAGGTTTTAACAGGTTTCGGATCAGGCTGATCACGACATTGGCACACACCAGAACAAAGGCTACGGATACGGCCATGGTCAGCGCCGGCTTCATGCCGTTGGTTACAGCCAGGGTGGGACACAGCCCAAGAAGCTGCCGGTATACCGGGTTCTCGGGCAGAATTCCCTGTATAAATCTCTCTAATGCTGTGGGTTGATCTGCCATCAGGAACGCTCCTTATCTTTACCGGGTTCCTCACTTTGAACCTTCGGGGTTTTATTATCATCGGGGCCGTCATTAATCTGAAGCCGGGGTACCACATTGGCGACCGCGGTATTCACGATACCGGCAACACTTCTTGAAGAGATGGTGGCCCCTGAAATACTGTCGATCTGATCATCCTTGGCCCCGCCCCCTTTAACAACGGAAAGGGTCTTTTGAGTGGCTTTATCTTTGAACTGGCCCCGCCAGTTATCTTCCAGGATCTTGGCGCCCAAACCGGGCGTTTCTTTCTGATCCAGGACGAAAAGTCCTGTTATCGTATCGCCCTGGGCATCAAGGCCCACCAGTAACTCAATCTTATCCGCATACCCCTGGCCGTCGGCTTTGACCACATGTCCGACCATTTTCCCGTCGGGCAGCCAGGCATCATACACGGTGTAAAATTTGGTGGTGCCGTTTTTCTTTACTTCAATCATCCGAGATTTAACGGTAAGCGCCTGGTTGTCGGCGGCAAGTTCGGCAGCCAGATCCTCGCCAAGCACCAATACAGGTATTTTTGCCATGGTCTCTTTGACCTTGTTCGCCTCAATTACGGGCCCAAGCTTGGCCTGGATGCCGGCAAGGGCGGTACCGAACAGGGTGGCAAGGAGAAGAACCAGCCAGGCCTGGGCCAGGTTACTTTTTTTCAATGACATGGTATCAGGCCTCCTTTTGTTGTCCCATGGGCTTTGGGATCGTCCAGCGGTTGATCAACGGGGTCATGGCATTCATGATCAGCACGGCAAACATCACGCCTTCCGGATAGCCGGAAAACAGGCGGATCACCATAATCAGGCAGCCGGTGCCCGCGCCGAATATCATTTTGCCTTTGGCAGTTAACGGAGAGGTTACAGGATCCGTGGCAATAAAAAATGCACCAAACATCAAGGCCCCTGCAAACAGATGGTGGAGCAGGAACAGACCTTGATATCCCCCTGTGATATCCGTAATTCCCGCGATCAGGGCAACGGTAACCAAAATACTTGCAGGAATCTGCCAGGAAGCGGTTTTTCTGATAATCAGATAAAGCCCCCCTAAAATACAGGCAAGGGCACTTACTTCACCAACGGACCCGTTGGTAACACCCATAAACAATGGCGCAATACCGGTTTCAACACCATTGAATTTCAAGGCACTCAAGGGTGTGGCACCGGACACGGCATCCACAAGCCCGGTTACATTTTCATAGGCACCGGCCCCCATGAGCTGGGCAAAGGCAATCATAACAAACGCCCTTCCCACCATGGCAGGGTTGAATATGTTCATCCCAACGCCGCCGAATACGATTTTACCGATACCGATACCGACAAAGGAGGCCAGGGCACCCACAAACCAAGGGGCTGATCCCGGCATGGAAAGGCCTAAAATGATGCCTGTGACAATGGCTGAGCAATCTTTCAGCGTAAAAGATTTCCCCCGCATGCGGACAAAAAGATATTCCGCAGCAAGGCAGGCCACCACACAGACAAGAATCTGCTTAAGGGCATAAAACCGGAATAGATAAAGAGAGACGATAATGGCCGGCAACAGCCCAAGGATCACATCGACCATCATCCTGCGTGTTCCGGCCCGGCTATCGGAGATATGCGGGGACGCGGCCACGTTTATGAAAGGGGGCTTTCGCCCGGGCCTGTCTTCAAACGACATGGCTGAATTCATCTGTCTATTTGTGTTTGACACGTTTTGTTCCTTGTATCAATTATTCTTTGTTATTTATCTTTAACGACGTTCCCAGGCGTTCAACTGGACCTTGCCCTCACGAATCAACTGGACCAGGTTCAGTTTTGCAGGGCACACATAGGAACAGCTCCCGCATTCAACACATGCGCGAATATGATATTGGCCGGCAAGCTCGGGATTCTTATACCGGGCTGCCAGCGCCAGCTTTGTGGGTACAAGGTTCATGGGACAGGCGTCCACGCAGCGCCCGCATCGAACGCAATTGGTCTCTTCGGCCTTGCGAACCTCATCGTGGGTAAGAATGGTCAGCCCTGATGTTCCCTTGGTTACCGGGGCAGAAAGATCTGAAAATGAAAATCCCATCATGGGGCCGCCGGAAATGATCCGGGCTGCATCCGGTGTCAAGCCGCCGCAGAAGTCAACCACCTCGGCCAAAGAGATGCCTATGGGCACAAAAATATTTTTCGGATTGCAGATGCCGTGGCCGGAGACGGTGATCACCCTGTGGGTGAGCGGTATATCACTGACAATGCTTCGGGCCACGGTGGCAATGGTTTGCACGTTACTTACGGCAACCCCCGCATCAGCCGGCAGGCCGCCTAAGGGGATATCAAGACCAACCACAGCTTTTACAAGCTGCTTTTCACTGCCCTGGGGGTACTTTGTTTTCACAACGGCAACCTGCACAACGGTCTGCCGAGCCGCCTGCTGAAGCCGTTCTATGGCCTCGGGTTTATTGTCCTCAACACAGATGACAA
>JAKSBO010000714.1 GCA_022361095.1 Desulfobacterales bacterium
CGTCTTCTGTGCCTTATAAGATTGCGGCTCACTGATTTGAATATCATTCTTTACAACGCGGGGATCACTTTCCAAAACATCGGAATGCAACAGACCGTTTTGCAAATCCTGGCTATTCGAAGTGACACCAGGGTCACTGACACCAGCTAATACGCTTCTTACATAACTGTTTCCAACGTAATCATTACTCATTCCCGCATTACTATCGTCTTCCTGCCTTGGATCTAAAACGGGTTTCGTTTCACCATCTCTTACGGTTGAAAGGTCACGCGTCCTGTCGACAATCCGTCCGGAGTGTCTGACCCTGTGCTGATCGGCCGGCGGCCCTGCCTCATCTGCCATAATGGCCTCATCATCCGATGAGACCGGCAAACGGGGTCCCGGGCCGCGGGCCCAAACTCTTTGTCTGCTTCGTTTAATACATCGTTGAAAAAGACCCATGGATCACTCCTCCATCCCCCGGGCCGCATGGATCATTTTTAAGTACTGCTTTCTGCGCTGCCGGGGCAGGGCCGTTATGGCCTCCTGGCTCCAGTGATAATGCATGGCAATCTGGTGAATGTCCTGCAAAATTGAATCCTCTTCAAGTAATCCGGCTATGAAATCCAATGCCAGGGTTACATCCGCCCGGCAATAGGGACATTGGCTCATCACCTCTTCGGCAATGGCCGGGGAGCCCTCTTCCAGCTGCTGCTCAACCTGGTCAAGTTCATCCCTGCCCAGCGGTTGCAGCGGTTTTTTCTCTCCCCAGTCCACGGCATATTCGATCAATGCATCCAAGGCCGCCCCCTCATCCCCAATGGCGGAGATCATCTCCTCGGCTTGTCCGGTCAACACCCGCAGTCTGACGGCCTGATTCCCCACCCTGCCCCGGAATACCGGGTAGTCTCCCGGGGCCTCTGCAACGGGAAGCTGCGAATGGGTGACGGGCACATCAAAACGTTGACCGCATGAGGGGCACCACGGCTGCATCCATATGGTATCTTTGCCCAGCATGATCAGAAGCGTTTTCAGCAACACCTGGCGGTCCGCCACGCAGAGCGCTCTGGCCACATGGGGGGTAAAGGGCACGGTGCCCACGGACGCCACGGCAGCAGCCAGGATGCGGGTGACAAAGGCCGGGTACAGGTCATTGGTTTCCCGGGCCTCGGCAATGGCCAGTTCAACGCTCCCGGTAAGGGGCCGGAAACGGGCAATTCGGTGGCGGGTTCCGTCAACCCGCACGCCCCCCGGCAGCCGGACGCTTTGCATGGGTTAGCTTTCTGTGGGTTCGGCCACCGAGGTGTCCCGCTCCCACCCCTCATGTTCCAGTTTGATGGTCTGGATGCCCACGGTATTGGTATTGCCTGCATCAAAATCGGGAAGGGCCTGGTATTCGGATACCCAGGCGCGGTAAATCACATAGGAGATCGCAATTTGTCCCTGCAAGTTCAGCACGTTGATAACGATGTCCTTCCTGAAATTTTTCAGGGACATGGCGGCATCGCCCTTGAAATTATTCACGGCGTTGGCCCAGTTTTCAAACACGGGATCATGGGTGAGCCCCTGCTCCAGGGTAATGCCGTCATATTTGGTGCCCCCGGGCAATTTGCGCTCGTGGCTCTGGTCGCCGGCACTGCGCCAGGAAACGGCTTCGGTGGTTCTTTTCAGGGCGCTCATCTTTCGCAAGCCGGCAACGGGTTTGCCGTCGATAACCACCTGGAATTTAAATGTTCGGTATGGATCATGCCGATGTGCATTAACGGTAAATAACGGAGCTGCCATTTTTTATACCCTTTTTATTTAAAAAAA
>JAKSBO010001136.1 GCA_022361095.1 Desulfobacterales bacterium
CTCAAAGAAGGCCTCACCGTTTTCCGGGACCAGGAGTTTTCATCGGACATGAACTCACGGCCGGTGAAGCGCATCCGTGACGTGAAAAACCTTATGGCGGCACAGTTTCCCGAGGACGCAGGCCCCATGACCCATCCGGTGCGGCCGGATTCATACCTTAAAATGGATAACTTTTACACCATGACCGTGTATGAAAAAGGCGCTGAAGTGATCCGCATGATCTATCAGCTTTTAGGAGAGGATATGTTCAGAAAGGGTATGGATCTCTATTTTGAGAAATTTGACGGCATGGCCGTAACCCTTGAGGATTTTGCCGGTGTCATGGCAGAGGTGTCCGGCCGCAACCTGGATCAATTCTTCTTGTGGTACACCCAGTCCGGTACACCGGCGGTCTCCATGACCCGCCAATATGACCAAAGCACCCAAACCCTGTCTTTGACGTTTACCCAGGCCACAGCCCCGGACAGAAATCAATCCGAGAAACACCCCTTTCACATCCCTGTTCGAATCTCTTTGATCAACAAAGCCGGTGAAACGGTCAGGCAAGATGACCTGTATGAACTGACAACGGAAACCGAAACGTTTAAATTTGAAAATGTCTCTGAAAATACCTATCCATCCGTGTTCAGGGAATTTACCGCGCCGGTCCGGCTGACCACGGATTTTTCAAATCAGGATCTTGCCTTTCTCATGGCCCGGGATACTGATCCCTTTAACCAGTGGCGGGCGGCCCAGACCCTGTTCATCAATGAGATCAAAGCGCTGGTGGCATCCATCCGGACCCAAAAACCCATGACGGTCTCATCAGGACTTATTGATGCCTTTTCCCTGGCCCTGGCGGATAAAGGCCAAGACAGGGCGTTTCTTGCCAAAGCCCTCAGCCTTCCTTTGGAAACGGAAATCAAGGATCATTTTGAAATCATTGATGTTGAGGCCATTCACCAGGCCAGGACCCACTTAAAACAAACCCTGGCCGAAAAACTGACATCGGAACTAAAAACCGTATATGAACTGTGCCGTTCCGCAGATCCCGATGATATTTCCGGTACGGCCATGGCAGACAGAAGCCTGAAAAACCTTTGCCTTTCCTATCTTGGCTGTCTGGCGGATAAAGAGATTCAGGCCCTTGTGGAACACCAGTTTGAAAGTGCCGGCAATATGACAGATGAATTTGCCGCCTTCAAAATCCTGAGCCACACGAATCCGGCGTTGCGAGAAAAGGCATGCCGGGCCTTTTATGAAAAATGGCAGGCCCGGACCCTGGTAATCGACAAGTGGTTTTCCGTCCAGGCCCAGTCCGGCCTTGAAGACACCTTAGACCAGGTAAAAAAACTGACCCAGCACAAAGACTTTACCATGGCCAACCCCAACAAGGTCCGGGCCCTCATATTTGCCTTTGCCATGACCAACCCCATGCATTTTCACAGGGCTGACGGCCAGGGCTATGAATTTGTGGCCGAACGGATTCTGGCCCTGGATAAAATCAACCACCAGACCGCCGCACGGCTTTGTTCTTGTTTCAATCTTTGGAAACGCTATGATGAAAACAGACAGGCCATGATGAAAAAACATCTTGAAATCATGGCCGGGCAAAAAGAGCTGTCCAAGAATCTTTATGAAATTGTCTCCAGAGCGCTGGAATAATCCGAAGTTTTAATTAAAGCCCCGCAATCAAACTGCGGGGCTTTAATTCAAGAATAGTACGCTTTATACCAATCCACAAAATTTTGTATCCCCTGTTGTACGGATGTCTCAGGCTTGAACCCGGTATCGGCGATAAGATCATCCACATCAGCCCAGGTGGCGGGCACATCACCGGCCTGCATGGGCAGATAATCAATTTTTGCTTTTTTTCCCAAGGCATCTTCAATGGCGCGGACAAAGTCCATCAACGCCACAGGCTCGTTATTGCCAATATTGTAGATCCTGTAAGGTACACACGAACTTGACGGAACCGGCGTTTTGCCGTTCCATGCAGGATCAGGTTCCGGGATATTGTTCATCACCCGGACCACGCCTTCCACAATATCGTCAATATAGGTAAAATCCCGCTTCATCTCGCCATTGTTAAACACCTTGACGGGTTCATCGGCCAACATGGCTTTGGTGAAAAGGAACAGCGCCATATCAGGCCGGCCCCAGGGGCCATACACCGTAAAAAACCGCAACCCGGTTGTCGGCAGACTGTACAAATAGCTGTAAGTATGCGCCATAAGCTCATTGGCTTTTTTGGACGCCGCATACAAACTGACCGGATGATCCACATTATGGCGGACCGAAAAAGGCATATGGGTATTCAGCCCATACACCGAACTTGACGAGGCAAACACAAGGTGCTTGACCCCGCCATGGCGGCAGCCCTCAAGAATATTGCCGAATCCCACCAGATTGGCATCCACATAGGAGGCCGGGTTTTCAATGCTGTACCGGACCCCGGCCTGGGCCGCCAGATTCACCACACAGTCAAAGGCATTGTCCTCAAACAGCTTGGCCATGTTGGGACGGTCCGCAAGATCCAGAAAAATGAATTTAAAATCCGGATACCCGGACAATCTCGCCAGCCGGTCTTTTTTCAAATTCACATCATAATAATCGTTAAGATTATCAATACCCCAAACACGATGACCGTCATTCAACAGCCGTAAAGAGAGCGCAGACCCAATAAACCCGGCTGCACCCGTAACTAATACATTCATGTTCAACCCTTTAACCTAAAAAATATGACGTCAAAAAAAATCCGTGATTCGACGTTCCTGTATTCTGATCGCCCCACTCCCGGATGAACCGGAAAGCCCGTTTGTTTACTCAAGTTTCCATGTTGTACCATGATCAGATATCTGTGACAAATCAAGGGATGCAATCTAAACAAAGTAACACATCATCGCCTTTGTTTTAATCCGCCCTTTTGTCAACCTGCACACCCAAAAGGCCTGGCTACTCATTGTTAAAACCGATTTATTTTGCTCGGTATATACCTTATAATCAAATCATACGATCTCTTATCTGTTTGTGCTTTTTTTATTTTTCCTGCTGGGACGGTGATCGGCTATTTTTGCCCAATGGATTTAATTCATAACACATCGGCTTTGACCGGAGATTAAAACCACCCGGTGCCGGGCAAAGACCGGAGAGGAGAAGAGATGAATTTTAAAAAAATCCTTAATCCCGTAGACGGTTCAGAACATTCCAGGCGCTCCACCCAATATTCCGTTGAATTGGCAAAGCAATTCAATTCAAAAATCATATTGCTGCACTGCCACGAGAAGTTCCCCGTTGTTCTGGCCGAACCGCATTTTCAAAATGCCATCAATAAAATCTTGAAAAATTCCGAAGAATTGACCGAACCGTTTGAAGCGTTGTTGGAAAAGAGCGGCGTTGAATATGAAATCCGGATTCTGGAAGGCTCCCCCGGCATGAATATCGACACTGTCGTGAACATAGAAAAAATTGATTTAATCGTCATGGGCTCCAGGGGGGTGAGTAATCTTGAAGGCCTTTTCCTTGGCTCTGTGGCGCACCAGGTGCTTCACAAGGTGCAATGCCCGGTATTCATAATAAAATAATATTTGGACGGAAAGTCACCTACCTGCGGCGTTGCAGAAAAATTTGTAATCCTCACAACCATGAGGTTGCTCCGGTTACATATTTTTCTGCGCCTTGTATCTGGGCAACGTTTCGTCCAAACACGAGGTTCGTACAGACACGAGATAACCAATTAAAATTATGCTGAAGGGCGGATCACATCCCATGCTTTTTTTTCAGGCCCCGGAACTGGTCATAGGACAATCCAAGATTTGCTGAGGCCTGTTTCTGGTTAAACCGGGCTGCACTTAACGCCTGGGACAAACGGAAGCGTTCAAGGGCAAGTACGGCCTTTTTCAGTGGCAGACCGGCCAACTCCGCCAATACCGTTTCAGCATCCTTGATTGACGCTATCCCTGCAGACGACGTGGCTGCTGGGTTTTCCGCCTGTTGGATTGACGGCGCCCCCGGGCCGGGCAGCGGTCCGTATGGCGATGTAAAGGGAGAAAAGTCAATCCGGTCAATAACCGGGCCGTTTGCCTTATAGACTGCACGTTCCACCACATTTTTCAATTCCCGGACATTCCCGGGCCACACATGGGCTTCAAGATCATGAATTGCTTTTTTTCCAAATTCAGGCACCTGATCGCCCCCCAACTCAAAGGCCATACGTCCGGCAAAATGATTGGCCAGCAGCATTACATCCCCTTTGCGCACCCGCAGCGGGGGAACGTAAATCACCTCAAAGGAGAGACGGTCCAGAAGGTCCTGCTTAAAAAGGCCGGCCCGGGCCATTTGGGCCAAATCCACATTGGCCGCCCCCACGATGCGGACATCGGTATGGACAGGAGAGACCGCCCCTACCCGTTCAAACCGGCCGTATTCCACCACCCGTAGAATCTTCTCCTGAACTTCCATGGGGATATTTCCGATCTCATCCAGGAACAGCGTACCGCCGTCAGCCTGTTCAAACCGCCCGATACGGCGGGTTCCGGCCCCGGTAAACGCCCCTTTTTCATATCCGAAAAGCTCGGATTCGATCAACGTGGCGGTTAAAGCCGCACAGTTCAAGGTAACAAAAGGCTTTTGCCAGCGCCGGGATAAAAAGTGCAGCCGTGCGGAAGCCAGCTCCTTGCCTGTGCCACGCTCCCCTAAAATCAGTACAGGCCGGTCAATGGATGCGACCCGGGAAATCTGTTCCTGGAAACCTAAAAACGCTTCGGACTGCCCTAAGGCCTCGGACATGTTCACTGGCCCGGTGCTGTTATCCATAGAATCGCGATATACCAACGCCACCTCCAAACAAAATAATGGTTAAAGCAACCAAATATCAGTATCATATACCATATTACAGTCAAAACCACCATACATAAAACTTCACAACACAAGATAACACCCTGAAATTCAAAGCAAACTAAACCACAATACTTTATGGCACACTTTCTGCTCTTCTACTTTGATAACGCTGTAAACACTAAACGCAGAAAAATTTTAAAACCCTTATAACAGGAGAATAAAAATGGGGATTTTTACACGCTTTAGGGATATCGTATCTTCAAACATTAACGCCATGCTGGACAAAGCCGAAGACCCTGAAAAGATGATCAAACTTATGATCCGGGAAATGGAAGACACCCTGATTGAACTTAAATCATCCTGTGCCGGTGCCATTGCCAACCATAAGAAGGTGGAACGTTTAGGCCGGGAGGCCCGGGAAAAAAAGACATTCTGGAATGAAAAAGCAGAGCTGGCCGTAACCAAAGGCCGTGACGACCTTGCCCGCCAGGCCCTGTTGGAAAAACGCAGGTTCACCCAGCGCCTGGAAGTGGTGGAAACCGAACTTGTTGATATTTCAGCTATGGTGGATCAGTACAAAAATGACATCACGGAGCTTGAAACAAAACTGAAATCAGCCCGGGAAAAACAGCGCATGCTGGTTCAGCGGCACATCCGGGCCAGGCATAAAAAACGGGCCAGGCAGGAAATCCGCAGGGCAGACAGTTCGGAAGTGATCAAAAAATTCGAAGAGATGGAAAACCATATTGAGCGCATGGAAGCCGAAGCTGATCTCGTTGGTTTCGGCAAACGCTCCAGCCTTGAGACCGCTTTTGATGACCTGGCCGCCGACGAGGAGATCGAAAACGAACTCAATGAACTGAAATCCTCCCAATCCGGAGCAATTGATGATACAAAATCCTAGGCCTGATTTTGACAATACCAAAGGAGGAATATGAGCAGCGTAATTATTACAATCATCACAGTCGGCGGGTCAATACTTGCCCTGGTCATCTTAGGGATCATCATCATCGGCAGTATCCGGGCGGCGAAAATCGGAGGGCTTTCAAAAAATGAAAAGGAGACCCGGACCGAAGAGACAAGAATGATCCAGGACATATACAATGCCCTGCCCAGAATGGAGGAACGGATTGAAGCCCTTGAAACCATACTCATCGAACGCGGGCACCAAAATAAATAACGGCTGTTTTCAACAGGTCTGAAAGGAAAAAAATGAGATACCATAAAAATCGTTACCACTGTTCAGGCGGCACCATGCGGGGGCGGGGAAGATCCGGCGGATTTCGTCAAAGAATGGACCGATTGACCGCAGCCGAGGGCTTTTACCGCTCCAGGCGCGGCATTCTATTAGGTGTTTGCCGGGGGGTGGCGGAACACTTCAACCTCTCTGTATTCTGGACCCGGATTATTGTACTTGTCCTGTTTTTATTCACCGGGTTCTGGCCGGTGGGCGTCCTTTATTTTATCGCAGGACTTTTACTTAAGCCGGAACCTGTTATCCCCCTGGAAAATGCAAGTGATGAAGAATTTTATCACTCCTATACCCGGTCAAGATCCTCGGCCATC
>JAKSBO010000590.1 GCA_022361095.1 Desulfobacterales bacterium
AGCATCCCCTATGGCCGGCCCATGACCAACCAGAACTTTTATGTGTTAGACGATAATATGGCACCCTGCCCGGACTGGGTACCCGGCCAGCTTCACATTGGCGGAACCGGACTTGCCAGAGGGTATTGGCGGGATGAGGAAAAAACCAAAGCAAGTTTCATACAAGATCCCAAAACGGGTATCCCCCTCTATCGGACCGGTGATTTGGGCAGGTTCCTGCCGGATGGCAATATCGAATTTTTGGGAAGGGAGGACCAGCAGGTCAAAATCAACGGGTACAGGATCGAACTGGGGGAAATTGAGTACGGGTTAAGACAGATAGACGGAATTGCGGATGCTGTTGTCGTTTCCGTGGCAGACCGGGAAGAGAACAGATATCTTGCCGGGCATGTCATTACCGGGCCCGGTTGCAGGGTTACGGACAAAGACCTGAAAGAAAGACTGAGTCAAACACTGCCCCAATACATGATCCCTGATTTGTATTGTTTCCACGATCATTTTCCAACCACCGCAAATGGGAAGATTGACCGAAAAAGCTTATCGGCGCACAAGAAGAAAAGATTACCCATTGATGATACCGACTATGTGTCCCCAAAAACAGCCACCGAACAGATGGTATCCAACGTACTGGAAAAACAACTGGGTCTTGAAAAAATCAGTACAAAATCTCTTTTCTTTGATATTGGAGCGACCTCCATGCATCTTGTACGACTGCAAAACAACCTCAGGGAAATTTTTAATAACCGGGTAAAAGTCGTAGATATTTTTAAATATCCGACGATTTACTCGCTTTCTCAATTTATTGATTCAAAAAACGAAACATCCGAGGATGCTGACATTGCAGGACAAAGGGGCGAACTTCGACTGAAGATGCGACAAAACAGGCATCAGACCACGCGTCGGGATGCAGCAAAAATTTCATAAATATTATATTTGTTAGGAATTCAAAACATGTCTAATTTAAATTCGATTGCTGTCATTGGTATGAGTTGCCGATTTCCCGGAGCCAGGAATATTGATCAATTCTGGGAAAATTTAAAAAATGGTATCGAATCTGTAACACAGTTTACCGATAAAGAGCTGCTCGAATCAGGTGTACCTTTTACGGAATTAAACCACTCCGACTATGTAAAAAAAGGATTTGTGATAGAAGATGAGGACAAATTCGATGCATCCTTTTTTGGGTATTCTCCAAAGGAAGCGGAAATCATTGACCCCCAGCAACGACTTTTTTTGGAATTATCCTGGGAAGTTCTCGAAACCGGGGGCTATGTTTCAGATCGGGAAGACAGCTCCATCGGGATTTTTGCCGGTTCCAAAATAAGTACTTATTTAACAAATAATCTGAGCACGAATACGGTGTCAGGGACCATCTCTGATTTGCAGCATCTTATAGCGAATGACAAGGACTATCTGACCTCCAGGGTATCTTTTAAACTCAATTTAAAAGGGCCAAGTATAACGGTCCAATCTGCTTGCTCGACCTCTTTGGTGGCGCTGCATCTGGCGTGTGACAGTTTATTAAATGGTGCTTGCGATATGGCCATCGCCGGTGGCGCGTCAATTATTGTCCCGCATAAAAAGGGGTATCTTTTTCAAGAAGGTTTAATGCTGTCTCCTGACGGGCGGTGCAGGGTTTTTGATGCCAAAGCCAATGGAATGGTCCCGGGAAACGGTGTGGGGGTTGTTCTTTTGAAAAGATTGGAAGAAGCTGTTGCAGATAATGACAATATCAGTGCTGTAATTGTCGGATCGGCTGTCAATAACGATGGATCGGATAAAGTGGGTTACACCGCGCCCAGCGTTGAGGGGCAGGTCAAAGTTATTCGGGAAGCCCAGGCTGTTGCCAGGGTAGAGACCGATTCCATCAGTTATATTGAAACACATGGAACCGGTACTGTTCTCGGTGATCCTATAGAGGCCGAGGCGATAAACGAAGTTTTCAAGACAAAAAATAAGGGTGAAAAATTTTGCGCCATCGGTTCGGTTAAAACCAATATCGGCCACCTGGACACAGCCGCCGGAATCGCCGGATTTATCAAAACCGTACTATGTTTGAAGCACGGGTACCTGGTTCCGAGTTTAAACTATGAACAGCCCAATCCGAAAATTGATTTTCTGAACGCTCCGTTTTATGTGAATACCAAATTGTCACCCTGGCACGCAAATGGCTATCCAAAGCGCGCCGGCGTCAGTTCCTTTGGTTTTGGGGGTACCAATGCACATGTCATCCTGGAAGAGGCGCCGGAACGTCCGGTAGCGCAAAAATCGCACTTTCCGCTCCATCTGCTGACCCTGTCCGCAAAGACACAGGACGCTTTGAAGCGGCAGATTCACAACTATTGCCTTTTTCTTGAGAACAATCCCGATGCTTTGCCGGAAGATATCTGCTTTACCGCCAACACAGGCAGATCACACTTTCCGTACAGGTTCGCGGCCATCGGGGCATCTACAGATGATTTACATCTGCAATTATCTGCTACATCCCGGGAAAAACCGTCTTCACTCCTGTTTCAAGGCCATGCCGGTGACGGGGCCAATCCAAAAGTGGCCTTTGATGTCCTGGGACAGGCGTTTGATCATGATCTGTTTGCCGATATCGCCTCCGGGTCTCATAAACTGCAAACCGATTATCTCCTGCCCATCTCCTGGACGGACAAGGATCAATGCGCGCTTTTCCTTTCTGCCTTAGGAAAATTGTATGTCCATGGCGCAACCATTGACTGGGAGGGATTTTATCATACCATCACCCCCCACCGGATATCTTTGCCCACCTATCCTTTTGATCATAAAAGGTATTGGAAGTCGGTTTCATCTGACAATAAAACGTCAACAACGGACCGGTTTTTAAGCAAAACGATTTGGGATAATTTCAATGAGACCGCTGCCGGCTATTCAGACCAATATGATCTCAGCAATATAGATGCGGATAATACCGTAGAAACAATAAGCCTTTTTTATTTTTC
>JAKSBO010000351.1 GCA_022361095.1 Desulfobacterales bacterium
CATCCATGCCATGACCGCTTCGCAGGTGTTCGAGGTTCCCATGGATGAAATGACACCAGAGACGCGACGGCGTGCCAAAGCGATCAACTTCGGCATCATCTACGGCATGAGCGCGTACCGCCTGTCAAACGAACTGGGTATCAGCCGGAAAATGGCAGGTATTTATATTGACAACTATTTCAAGCGTTATTCCGGCGTAAAAAAATTCATTGACAATACCATTGAACAGGCCCGGGATACCTGCGAGGTATCTACCCTGTTCGGTAGAAAACGCAGGCTGGATGACATTCGTTCCTCCAATGCCAATTTGAGAAACTTCGCCCAAAGAGCTGCCGTAAACACGCCCATCCAGGGCAGTGCTGCGGACTTGATCATGCTTGCCATGATCAAAATGCAAACCGCCCTTGCAACGGAAAACATGGAATCAAAAATGCTTTTATCCGTACACGATGAAATTATCTTTGAATCCCCTGACCGGGAAAAAGCGAAGCTCATGGCCATGGCAAGGCAGGTTATGGAAAATGTTACGCCCCTGAAGGTACCCTTGAAAGTGAACTTTGGCGCCGGCGCTAACTGGGCCGAGGCCGAACATTAACCCCTAACAGACAAGAGGAAAGACGTGAGTAAGCAGCGCATCGGACTTGTAATAAAAGATGAGGAGCACGCCCAGGGAAAAGCCCGGGAATTGATCCGGCATATCGGGGACAGATGTCTGGTCATTGACACCCAGGCCCAGCCCCCGCCGCCCATCCCCGAAGATTTGATCTGCATCGTTGTGCTTGGCGGAGACGGCACCTTTTTAAGCGTGGCCCGGTATATCGGAGATTCGGACACCCCTTTGATGGGTATCAAATTCGGTGAGGTGGGATTTCTTGCCGAAAGCACTGAGGATCATCTTTGCCAGGTGGTTGATACGGTGTTGAAAGGGGATTATTATATCCAGGAACGCAGCCGTCTCAATATCCGGGTGGTCCGGGAAGGTCAATGCATCGTGGACGAGGATGTGCTCAACGATGTGGTCATCAATAAGGCCGCGCTGTCAAGGCTTGCCTCATGCGCCGTGTATCTGGATGACTCCTATTTGACCACCTACCGGGCCGATGGCTTAATCGTGGCCACGCCAACAGGCTCCACAGCGTATTCCCTGGCCGCAGGCGGGCCCGTGGTTTATCCCGGAGTCCCCTCCATCATCCTGACCCCGATCTGCCCTTTTACCCTGACCAACCGGCCGCTGCTCATTCCGGACCATACCCAGATCGAAATCAATTTGAAAGGCAGCCCCGAGGATATGATCCTGACCCTGGACGGCCAGGAGGGTTTTGATATGGATACCTGCGACAGAATATACATACAAAAAAGCAACCACAGCCTGAAAATGCTCTCCTTTGAACCCCACTCCTATTTCAAGGTGCTTAAAACGCGGTTGCACTGGAGCGGAGGCAGATCCTGATCATCAAAACGCACTGGATTAAGCAAATTTTAACCGGGAGACCTTCCTTTTAGGCCCATGATAGAAATGATAAGGATTAAACTTGCCACAGATACGCCGGATTTTAAGTCACTGTCAAGGCACGCCAATGGAAGCATATTTAAAATGTCTCCTTTGGCGTAACGCCGAGGGGGCTTAAAAGACAAGTAAATGGGCGATTTTATTTTAATCATGGGCCTAATTGGATTCAATCTGTTTGGCTATGCCCGCTTTTATGTTAAAATACAATCTATAATTCCCATATTTTTGTGATATACGCCAGGGAAGGAAAATCACAAAAACGACGATTCACCATTATTGCCTAAACCCACGGATTAGAGTCCGTTCCCGATTTTAAACGCCATAGATTGTGAAAATAAAACATGCCGCTGAACAAAAAAAATAAATTTTTATGGTTTACAGGGATATCGATTCTGCTCCCATCTATGTTCTTTTTAGGTATTTTGGCGGTTTTCTGGTATTGCCTTCCCCCTTCAAACCAAGAATTTTTATTGGAAATAATCAAGGAGAATGCCGTTTACTTTTTTATCAGTTTCCTTTTATTCTTTGAAGTCGCCGGATACATAATCTATGCTGCTTTGAATAAATTTTTTATTCCTTTGACCAAAATACCTGATGAAATCTCCGTAATTTCGGCAATTAATGCTTCCCACCGCATAAACATTGAAGGCGGAAAAGAGATTTTAACCATCGTAAACGCCATAAACCAGTTTGCCGATCATTATGAAAATCTGCAAAACAATATAAAAGAAGAGATAAACCGAAAAAGAGCCGAGTTCAAAATAGAGCAAAATATGCTGGCATCTTTTTTCGACGAGCTTCCCCAGGGGATAATCGCCTGCAACACAGAAGGACAGATAAATCTATTCAACAAAAAAGCCAAAGTTCTGGAGGCTCAAAACCATATCATCGGAATCGGGAGATCTATTTTCAATATTATTGACAGAGAGATCATAACCAATGCGCTTTATGAAATAAACATAAAGACGCCGGAGAAACATGCAGCGGCATCATCGTCTTTCATCACATTAAGCCCCAGCAATATCCTGATAAAGGCGGACATCTCGCCGATAACGGATCAGCGGAACAATTTTGCCGGATTTATAGTTGTTTTTTATAACATAGGTAAAGACTTTGAGCTTTATTCAAGAATCGACAATATTTTTAAAGGCACAGCAAACCAGGTACTTTGCTGTCTTGATAAGATAAAAAAACAGAACATGGTAACGCCGGAAATCACCGCCATAAAAGACAATTTAAAAAAGTCGGAAAAAAACTATATCGAAAAAATTAAAGAGCGCCTGCCCTTTCTAATGGTTTCGGGCAGGGACATCATAACGACTGTCCAGAAAAGAGCCTGGGAAAAGCTTAACATATCCCTAAAACCTAAACTGCCGGCCCACATAAACTGGATAAGGGTTGAAACCTACTCTTTTATTTTTGCTTTTTTATCCATTTTGACCATTTTAAAAGATAAAACGTGCAAAACGACCTTTAACTGCACGCTATATAAGGAGGCGCATTTTCTGGCCTTTTTTTTCCATATTCCCGATCCTGAAAAAAACCGGGATATTTTTGAAGATGAGGATCTATTTTTGACGCTGAAGGATTTTTTAAATTATCATGAG
>JAKSBO010000046.1 GCA_022361095.1 Desulfobacterales bacterium
TAAACGATAATATTTTAAGAGTTGTAATATATTAAAGGAGAAACTTATGTCAAAGTTTGCAAATGAAATAGATAGAAGAAGAACCTTTGCTATCATCTCCCATCCCGATGCTGGTAAAACAACTTTAACCGAAAAGTTTTTACTCTATGGGGGTGCCATTAGAGAAGCAGGTTCAGTCAAGTCGAGAAAATCACAAAAACATGCTGTGTCCGACTGGATGGAAATTGAAAAACAAAGAGGTATCTCTGTTACTTCTTCTGTACTTCAGTTTAATTTTAATGATCACTGTATCAACATCTTAGATACCCCGGGTCACCAGGATTTCAGTGAGGATACTTATAGAACATTAATGGCAGCAGACAGTGCTGTTATGGTTGTGGACTGTGCTAAGGGTGTCGAGGCACAGACCATTAAGTTATTTAAAGTATGTAAAATGAGAAATATCCCGATTTTTACTTTTGTTAATAAGATGGACAGACAAGGTAAAGATCCATTTGAATTAATAGAAGAAATAGAATCGGTGCTTGGTATTAGAGCATGTCCTATTAACTGGCCTATTGGTTCTGGTAAGAACTTTAGAGGTGTATTCAATAGACAGAAAAAACAAATAGAATTATTCGATGGTGGTAACCATGGTCAGAATAAACTAGACGTTGTGACTGGTAATGTAGAAGATGAAAAGTTCAATGAACTTTTAGGATCTGAGTTACACGAGCAGCTTTTAGAAGAAATCGAGCTGTTAGACGTTGCTGGTGATAACTTTGATCTAGACAAGATCTTAGCTGGTGAACTGACACCTGTATTCTATGGTAGTGCACTTACTAACTTTGGTGTAGAGCCATTTCTTGAGTCTTTCCTAGAAATATCTCAAGGACCTCAACCTAGAGAAAGTAACCATGGTAAAATCGATCCAAGTTCAGAGAACTTTACTGGTTTTATCTTTAAGATTCAAGCCAACATGGATAAGAACCATAGAGACCGTATCGCCTTTTTAAGAATCTGCTCTGGTAAATTCGAAAAAGGCATGGCAGTTAATCATGTAAGAAGCAATAAAAAAGTGAAGCTGGCTCA
>JAKSBO010000916.1 GCA_022361095.1 Desulfobacterales bacterium
CATGTGGAAACCAGCTACAACAGGTTCTGGAGCATATCCATGTATCCTGTGTTTACTGAAAGCCTCGATGTGAGCGCAGTAGCTGTATACGCAAAAGATATTACGCAGGAAAAAACAACCAGTAAGCACTTAAAACTTCTTTCCAAGCGCGTGCTTTCTGCACAGGAAGATGAGCGCAAGCGCATCGGTCGAGAGCTTCATGACAGTACCGCTCAGACTATTTCCGGCATTAAATTTATGCTTGAAGGGGAAGTTGGTCGCATGGAACGTGGTGGTGATGTGGACAAAGTTCGCCTTGCTAAGATGATCGAGCTTTTGCAGGGGGCGATTGTAGAGCTTCGTCATATCATTATGGCGCTTCGTCCTACAGTGCTTGATGACCTCGGGCTCATTGCCGCCTTGCGCTGGCTTCTTGAGCAGATGACAACAATTCATAGCAACATTCATTTCTCTAGCTCCTTCGAGATAGAAGAAAGTCATTTTTCAGAATTACAGAAGACTGTTTTGTTCCGCGTTGCGCAGGAGGCACTTTCAAATGCTGTGCGTCATAGCGGTGCGATGCACGTTCAGTTGCATATTAAAAAAGAAGTCAGAAGCTGCGTTCTGTATGTACAGGATGACGGCGAAGGGTTTGAGGTAGATCAGTTTGTACGCACTGGTGTCGGGCTTGGCAGTATGCGAGAACGCGTGGAGCTTGTGAACGGTCTGCTGGATATTCTCTCATGTGAAGATAAAGGAACCGTGGTGAGAGTTGCAGTTCCTGTTTGTGTTGAAGAGGAGAGTGTGTAACAATTCCCTTTCAACAGCCTGACATAGAGTTTGTATGTCAGCAGTAGTGAAGTTATGAATGTATTGCATCCGCACGCCGGATGAATCTGAATAGTGTTACCGATTATACAACCGGAGGAACAGTGGTAGATAATACTCCTGTTTGCCAGACAACCTGTGTGCATGAAGAAGCTGTAGTGGAAGCCAAGAACGCGATGCTGCCGGATGAGCAACTTAGCAGCCTTTCCGAGCTTTTTAAGATTCTTGGCGACCGTACTCGCGTGCGCATTCTCCATGCCTTATCGCATCACGAATTGTGTGTATGCCGACCGAACGGCGTCGTTGGCGCGAGCCACTTCCGCTGAGAGACAAGGCAGCAAG
>JAKSBO010000490.1 GCA_022361095.1 Desulfobacterales bacterium
ACCACGGCCGAAGCCACCATGAGGTTTACCGATGCACGGATCAGGTCAAATGAGGGTTTTTCCTTTTCAGAGACATGGGCCGTTGCCTTTACCGGGGTAATCCGGGCGGCAATGCGGTTTTGGATGGGCACGGGAACAACGGTTTTAGCCGAAGAAAAGACCGCATCAAAGAGGTTGACGATTTTCCGGGAGAGCCAGATGGATTCAAACCGTTCCATGCCTTCATCCTGCTGACCCAGGCTGATTTCCGTCTCGGTCACTGTTCTTGCCTTGCGTGATAACCACAACGTGATCACCATGATGGCGCCTGCAATAAGCATGATATAGGTCTGGGTGTGAACTTTGCCCCCAAGGGCAGCCATACTGACGTTCAAGGGGTCGGATGAGGCCAGCGCTGCTTTAAATGCATTAAGCCCTGCCAACGGGACCCCGATAAAATTGACAAGATCGTTGGCTGCAAAGGCCATGGCCAGGGCAAACGTACCCACAAGAACAATGGGTTTAAGGATGTTTATTTTGAATGTACTGATAAGAATCTGAAGGATAATGGCAGAGGTTACGAAAATACACCCCATGAGAATAAAAGAGTGGCTTTTTATCCATGTCACCATGTGCGGATCCATGAAAGTGGCACCTTTAGCGCCTTTTATGAGGATAAAAAACGTGATCACGGTAAGTGCCACACCGCCCCACAGTGCGCCATAATACTTCAGCCGTTTTTCATAATTAAAGGTAAAGATCAGTCTGGATATAAACTGGACCGTTGCCCCTGACGCAAATGCCACGACAATGGACAGCAATATTCCAAAAACGATTGTGATGGCCTTACTCGAGTTAATATAATCCAAAAGCCCGAGGCTCGAATCGGCATGGGCGGCAAGTTTTATCATGGAGAGGGCAACCGCAGACCCAAGCAATTCAAATACAATGGATACCGTTGTGGAGGTGGGCAGGCCATATGTGTTGAAAAGATCCAGAAGCAGGATATCCGTGATCATGACAGCCAGGAATATGGTCAAAAGTTCCGGCATGGTAAATAGTTCGGGATGAAAAATACCTTTCCGGGCAACTTCCATCATGCCTGCGGAAAAAGTAACGCCGGTTAAAATTCCGACACTGGCAATTATCATTATTATTTTAAAGGGTGCTGCCTTGGATCCGATTGAGGAATTTAAAAAATTAACCGCATCATTGGTAACCCCGACAATCAGATCAAAAATTGCAAACAGGATCAGCATTCCTGCAATGATATAGCATATTTCAATGCTCATGATGGTTTTATTCCCTTTGTGAAATGTGGAAGATTACGGGCCGGAGTAAGCCGGACCATTTTATCAGAATTATTTTCCTAACATTATTCTCATACTTTGCTAAAATTTTGCTCTTTTATAAGGCTTTTGACCCTGATTTGGCAAGGGAATTATGAATCTTTAAGGACGCTTTTTATCCATTTTATACTTTGTTTTCATGGCCCTGAGGCGGAGGCAAGGGGGGATAAAATGTTTAGGAGCGGGTTTTTAAGGTTAAAATCATGTCGTACACTTTGGATTTAGGCCAATTGGCAAGCCCGGCTATTTTTTTTGCAAGTTCACCGGTGCGCATATTTTGATCCAAGCCATCCATGATCAAGGATTCCATCTGTTCCGTTGATAAGTCCACAGGCTGATCGTCCTGCCCTTTAATAAATAAAACGCATTCCCCTTTGACGGTTTCTCTGCTCTCAAGGGCAGATAAAATAGAGGATAAAGGGCCTCGAATAAACTCCTCATATTGTTTCGTCAACTCCCTGGCAAGGCAGGCCTGACGGTCGCCAAACGCCGTTATGGCTGAAGATATCAGTCGGATAACGCGCCGTGGGGATTCGTAAAATATCAGTGTGGCCTTATGGTGTGCGGCATTATTAAGAAAATTGTCCAGGCGTCCTTGTTTTTTGGGCGCAAAGCCCAGGAAAATAAAGGCGTCGGTGGGAAGACCTGAAGCGCTCAACCCGGTAATTGCGGCGTTGCATCCGGGTACCGGTACAATGGGGATGCCTTTTTCCGAGGCCATTGACACCAAGCGGTAACCGGGGTCGGAAATTAAAGGCGTGCCAGCATCGCTGATCAAGGCGATGGTTGTGCCCTTTTCAAGCCGCTGTATCAGGTCATGGGCTTTTGCAGCTTCATTGTGCTCATGGCACGCAACTGAAGGCGTTGTAATGTCGTAATGATTCAGCAGTTTTTTTGAATGACGGGTATCTTCGGCCGCAATCAGGTCCGCATCCTTTAGAATACGTACCCCCCGAAATGTCATATCCTCAAGGTTGCCCAAAGGGGTTGCCACAATATACAGCGTGCCGGCCATTGTTAACTTCCTTGAAAGGCATTTGGGATGACAGTGATGTCACAGGCAGTGTGGGAACTGTCCGTGTATAATACTTCCACCACATCAAACCGAAGCCGGGTATCGGTTATTTTCTTTAGACGCAGATAGTATTGGGCACCCATGATGATTTTTTTCTGCTTGGCCGTTGTGACGCCTTCCCGGGGCAATCCTTTTTTAACACCTGTTCGGGTTTTGACTTCAATAAAGCACAAGGTGTCGTTGTCTTTTGCAATGATATCGATTTCAAACTGCGGGGTTGAATAATTGGATTCCAATATGTTGTACCCCCGGGACTTGAGACATTTTTGGGCGGCGCGCTCTCCCTTTTTGCCAAGCTGTTTTCCCCCAAGGCTCATATATCCTTTACACCTTTAAAGCTTCTGCGGTGCACAGGACAGGGGCCGTGGGCCAGGATTGCCTCTTTGTGTGCTTTGGTTGGATACCCTTTATGGCGTTTAAGGCCGTATTGGGGATATTGTGCATCAAGCTCTGCCATGATCCGGTCACGTGTAACCTTGGCCATAATGGAAGCTGCTGCGATGGATAAGCTCAGGGCATCCCCTTTAATGACAGGACGTTGGGCTATGGTGCTGTCTATGGTGAATTTGCCGTCAATGAGCAGGTAATCGGGTGCAAAATGCAAGGCGTCAACCGCACGTTTCATGGAGAGCAGGGATGCCTGCAGAATATTAATGCGGTCAATCTCCTCATGGTCGGCCATACCGATGCCAAAGGCAATGGCCTGGGCCTGAATCAGTGGAAAAAGCGTTTCTCTTTTTTTTTCCGACAGTTTTTTTGAGTCATCAATGCCCGGGGCATTAAAGGTTTCAGGCAACACCACCGCTGCAGACACGACAGGGCCGGCAAGGGGTCCCCTGCCGGCTTCATCAACACCTGCAATCACTTTATATCCGTCCGACATCGCCTGTTTTTCATAGAACAGCATGTCGGCTGAAAGGCTGCGGCGGATATCAGGCAAAGCGTTTTTCTTTGATTCTTGCAGCTTTGCCGCGAAGGTTTCTCAGATAGTAAAGCTTGGATCTTCTTACGCGTCCCCGGGTAACCACTTCAATTTTATCAATGGCAGGGGAATAGAGGGGGAAGATTCTTTCAACACCCACGCCCCCGGATATTTTTCTTACGGTAAACCGGGCACTGGAAAGCCCCTTGGTTTTTTTGATCACCACACCCTGGAAGACCTGGATACGTTCCTTTTCACCTTCCCGGATTTTTACATGGACCTTTACGGTATCCCCGGAGTCGAAATCAGGGATGTCAAGGCGCATCTGTTCTCTTTCAATTTTTTGGATTAGATTTGCTGTCATGTTTTGTTCCTTCTATTTTTAGCCGTTTATTAATCTGTCTAAATATATGGATGCTGCGGACCGGACGCTTAAGTGGTTATATGATCCTGGGCCCTGTATGGGTTCAAGGATATGGTCACACTGGTCCATCACTTCCGGTGCCAACCCCCATGCCGTGCCGAATACAAGCACATGGGGCGTATTGCCAATCATCAATTCCTGCCCAAGCTGCCTGCAACTGCGTGTGGCGCACCGGCTGTTGGCGCTGGTCGCAACTTTTACCACACCCTTTCCCTGTTCCGCTTCTATATCATTGCAGGCTGCTTCAAAGGTCTGTGCCACCCTGACACGTTCAAGGGCGGACTTTCTGGCCGGATTAACCGTCCCACCGTGACCATGGGTCCAGTGATCCGTAATCTGGACGGCCAGGTTTTGCTGGTCTTCATATGGGGTAACCACATAATACGCCTTCACCCCGAATGTCCGGCCTGCCCTGGCAATGTCGTGCAGGTCCATGTTGGTCAAGGCTGATCCTGTGATCTGCCCGTTCTTATTCACCACCGGGTAGTGGATCAATGCCAGGTAAATAGGTGCGCTCATTTATGGATTAATGCCTCTATTTCCCGGCACCACTGCCGCAAAATTTTTTTTTCTTCGCTGTCCGGCGTCCGGGATTCAAACAGATCCGGACGCTTGATAAATGTTCGTTCCAGGGCCGATCGTCTGCGCCATTGGCGGATTTTTTCATGGTTCCCGGATAAAAGCACGCCGGGTACGGTCATGCTCTCATATGTCTCGGGCCGGGTGTACTGGGCATATTCAAGGCGGTTGTTCATGAATGATTCATCCTGGGATGATTCATTGCTCCCAAGCACCCCTGGAATCATTCTGGCTACAGCGTCAATCACTGCCATGGCAGCAATCTCTCCACCGGTCATCACAAAATCCCCCAGGCAGATCTCTTCATCCACCTGCCGGGTATAGACCCGTTCATCAATGCCCTCGTACCTGCCGCAGATCAGGATCAGATCCTGCCCGGCTGCGGCAAGTTCACAGGCCCTGGCCTGGGAAAAGGGTTTGCCCTGGGGACTTAAACAGACCACCCGGGGCGTACCGGACCTCTGCCTGGCCGAGTCAATGGCTTTTTCCAAAGGGCCCGGCATCATTACCATGCCGCTTCCACCGCCATAGGGGCGGTCATCCACGCTGTTGTGGCGGTCAAAAGCAAAGTCCCGGATATTGATGCTCTCTGCGCTGATAACCTCCCGGCTCAGCGCCCTGGCCATGATGCCGTTGGAAAAAAACGCCTCCAGAAATTCGGGAAACAGTGTCAATACGGTAAATTTCATGGCCAAAATCAGCTTGTGACAAATCCTTCGGGCAACTCAGTCGTAATCACACCGGTTTCAAGGTCTATATCCTTGACAAATACGGCATTCATGGGAATGAGCAATTCCTGCTCGCCTTGGGGCGTTTTGTTCACAACAACCAGGATATCATCTGCGCCTGTGGGAAAGAGGTGTACTACCTTCCCAAGCTGCCCCTCACAGGTATCCTCAACCGTCAATCCGATTAAATCCTGCCAGTACCAGGTATCGTCATCCAGGTCCGGCAGGTTGGTTTTATCAACCAGGACAAGTTTCCCCACAAGTCTTTCCGAGTCGTCCCGGGTTGTGACCCCTTCAAGGGTTAAAAGCACCCCTTTTTTATATTTACCGGTTCCAAGAATTAAATATTCCAGACCGGGGTCCAAGGGGTCATCCTCATTTTTGAGCACCACGGCAAGCCCCTGGGTAAAGGTGGCGGGCGATTGGGCCCAGGACCATACTTTCAGGTTTCC
>JAKSBO010001154.1 GCA_022361095.1 Desulfobacterales bacterium
CCGCCGGTCATGCCGTAGATCCGGTTATTCATGACAATGGCCGTCATATCAATATTTCTTCTGCAGGCATGGATAAAATGGTTGCCGCCAATGGCCGTGGAGTCACCGTCGCCAAAAGGAATAATTACCTTCAGTTCGGGGTTGCCAAGCTTAACGCCTGTGGCAGTGGCAAGGGCTCTGCCGTGCATGGTATGAAGTGTGTTGAAGTCCAGATACCCTACCATTCTTGAGGAGCATCCGATACCTGATACACAGGCAACATCATCGTTTTCCAGTCCCAATTCACCGATCGCCCTGATCAGTGAGCCCATGATGATGCCGTGTCCGCAGCCCGGACACCACATCTGGGGGAAGTTGTTGGCCCGGATATATTTTTTGATATCAATTTCGCTCATGTTATACCCCCTTTCCCTGGATCATTTTCAAAGCAGCTTTGATGTCGTTGGGAGAGATTAACTGGTTGTTGGCCCGGTTGGACAGGAATACCTTGTCACGATTCGGTGCAACACGTTTTACCTCATGCACAATCTGGCCCATATTCATTTCAGCTACAATCACGGCCTTGGCATTGCCGCATACGTCCTTAACAATGTCATCTGCAAAGGGCCATACGGTCTGAAGTTCGAAAACACCGACCTTGATGCCCATTTCACGGGAGTCTTCAGCAGCCTGGATGGCGGATCTGGTTGAGGTACCATAGGCAATGATGACATACTCAGCATCATCCATGTAGTATTCTTTGTACCTGGCAATATCGTTGGCGTTGCTTTCAATTTTCTCTACCAGGTGGTGGATCTCTTTGTCGACATTGCCAGGACTTACATCGGGAAATCCTGAAATGTTATGATGAAGACCGGTTACGTTGTAACGGTGACCTGCACCAAAATCGGACATGGGGCGGTTGCCGTTTGCATCTTCAAGGTAGGGATAGTATTTTTCACCTACGGGAACCGTAGTTCTAAGTCTTTCTACAACTTCGATTTCACCTGGCTCGGGAATGACCACTTTTTCTCTCAAGTGCTGGGTGGCCTCATCAAACATAAGAATAACAGGGGTCCGGTATTTTTCAGCCAGATTAAAGGCTTCAACCGTTGTTGTAAATACATCCTGGAGATTGGAAGCTGTCATGGCAATGATGCTGTGATCTCCATGGGTGCCCCATCTGGCCTGCATTGTGTCGCCCTGGCTTACATGGGTGGGGTTACCTGTGGATGGGCCACCCCTCTGGATATTTCCGATAACACAGGGGATTTCAGCCATACAGGCGTATCCGATACCTTCCTGCTTCAGGGAGAATCCCGGTCCGGAAGTTACGGTCATAACCTTTTTTCCGGCAAGGGCTGCGCCAATGATGCAGGCCATGGAAGCGATTTCGTCTTCCATCTGGATAAATTTGCCCCCTCTTTTGGGAAGCTGAGCAGACATACCTTCTGCCACTTCTGAAGACGGAGTGATCGGATAACCTGCAAAAAAATCACACCCTGCATAAAGGGCGCCTTCAATGCAAGCATCGCTTCCTGGAATAAATTGGATATTCTTAGTCATTATTTATTCCCCTTCTTTCTCAATTAAAATTTGAATTGCCAGATCAGGGCACCGAAGTTCACAAAGTCTGCATCCAATGCAGTCTTCGGCACGAACAGCCACGGCTTTCTCATTGGCGTCCATTTCCAGAACCTTTTTTGGGCAGAAGTGAACGCAGATACCGCACCCCTTGCACCAGCTCTCGTCAATAGTGTGTGTGATGGTTTTTCCTTTTGCCATAATCTCCTCATCCTCGGTTTTAAACCGGATTAAAGTTGGGCATGTGCTTAAGAGATCTAAACGTGCTTGTCAAAGTTTTCCAAATATAATCGTTATGGACAGATTACCCATGGATTATCAAAAATCTATCTTGCTCTATCAAAAATAAAATCTGTTTACAACTTTTTTCTCACATTTTTTAAATAGACCTTGAAGTAGCTTGTTTCTTGGCTTTGGATGCTTTACATTTTTTAGCATGATAGTGAAAAAAACAGATATGATCAGTGTAATTATTCCCACGTTTAACCGGGCATGGACCCTGAAACGGGCCCTTGATTCAGCCCTTGCCCAGGACTACCCGCACAGGGAAATCATTGTGGTGGATGACGGGTCAACAGACGGGACCCGGGAACTGCTGGCAGAATATAAGGATGAAGTCCGGGTCCTGGCCCAGGCAAACAAAGGGGTGAGTGCGGCCCGGAACCTTGGAATTCAAGAAAGCCGGGGCAATTTTATTGCACTGCTGGATTCCGATGATGCCTGGGAAAAGAATAAACTCTCCTGCCAGATGGATTTTTTTCAATCCAACCCCGGCGCCATGATCTGCCAGACCGAAGAGATCTGGATCAGAAAGGGCAAGCGGGTCAATCCCAAAAAAAAACATAAAAAACCCTCGGGCATGATCTTTGAGCCTTCTTTAAAACTCTGCCTGGTCAGCCCTTCGGCCGTGATGATAAGAAAACAACTCTTTGAGAAAAAGGGGATGTTTAATGAGGCGTTTCCTGTATGTGAGGATTACGACCTGTGGTTGCGCATTTCCCATGATACACCCGTGTACTTGATTGACTCCCCCCTAACGATTAAAATCGGCGGGCATGGGGATCAATTGTCCGCCTCACATTCCCAGGATAAGTACCGGATACAATCCATCCGGAATTTAATTGAGTCCGATGTGCTCTCCCCGGACCAGGCCCGGGCCGCTCTGGATGTATTCAAAGAAAAGTGCCGGATTTTTGCCAACGGGTGCCTGAAACGGGGCCGGGAAAAAGAGGGCGCTTATTACCTGGCGCTTGCTGCCGGCAACGGTTGATGGCGTCGTAAAAATCTTAGCCATGGGTTGGACTTTTTACGGGTTCATTAAAGGTTGGTCATTTTGGAAACTGTAAATTGATTTTACAAATGGAACATGGCATTCTAAATTTATTTTAGAAAACAACCGGGTGCAAGGAGAATTGCAAAATGAAGTTTCAAA
>JAKSBO010000385.1 GCA_022361095.1 Desulfobacterales bacterium
ACAAATTCTTAGAGGAGAAACTGCCCATGACAACGCCGAAGGGATCAAACCGTCTCCATACCCCCGGTATCAGCGAACCTATAGACGATTATCCGGAAATAATGATACCCGGCCTGCTGGAAAAGACCGCCGCATTACATCCGGACAGGCCTGCATTTCTTTTTGAGGAAAATGTTATTTCGTACAACCAGCTTTTAACCATGAGTCTCAACATGGCTGCCTCCCTGGGACGGCTGGGTATAAAAAAAGGGGACCGGGTCGCTCTTTTCATGAATAACTGCCCCCAGTTTGTAATAAGTATTTTTGCCATATCAAGAATCGGCGGAATCATCGTTAACAATATCAGCCCAATGTACGTTGTCCGGGAACTTGAGAGCATCTTTTTAAAAAATGACGTGGATGCGGTTATTGTGGAGCCCACGCTATGGAAGGGACTTGAACCGTTTATAGAAAAACTGCCCATTCGGCTGGCTGTTTTCAGCGATCAGCTTGACCTGGCCAGGCCGGTTTTGCCCGGCAGGTCCTATGACATTCCGGATACAAAAATCCAGGCCGTCCATTTTCTTGAACTTATCGGGGAAACCGCCCCGGAGATCAAACCGGACCAGTGGTCTTACCCTGAACCCGACGATATCGCTTTTTTCCAACTGACAGGGGGTACCACCGGCCACCCCAAGGCCGCTATTCTAACCCACCGCAACCTGATTGCCAATGTTACCCAAGCCAAAGCGTATCTTGGAGAACTTGGCAGATCCTGGCAGGTGCTTTTGCCCAATATGCCGTTTAGTCATATTTACGGGGTGACATGCGGTGTCCTGAATGCCTGTGCGTCCGGGTGGACAACCCTTATCATGACCCGGTTTTCCGTCACAGATACCCTGGCGTATCTTTCACGTTATCCAGTAACGATTTTAAACAGCGTTCCGATTATTTTTTCAGGACTGATAGAACATCTTGAAAAAGACAGCCATCTTGAATCCTGTTTTTCTTATCTGAAGATGGCAGGTTGCGGTTCAGCACCGCTTCCGGAAAGTATTTTTCAGCGGTTCAGGGAATTGACCGGTGTGGAACTCTGTCAAGGGTACGGTCTTACTGAAAGTTCCCCGGTGGTTTGCAGCACTCCGGTTTTAGGGGTGAAAAAAGCCGGAAGCGTTGGTTTGCCGTATCCCGGTGTTCAGGTGAAGATTGTTGACCCGTCAAACCATTTGGTTGAGATGAAAACAGGTGCGTCCGGTGAACTTCTGGTTAAAGGGCCCCAGGTGATGAGGGGGTATTACAAAAATCCCGAGGCAACCCAAAAGGCGCTGTCCGGCGGTTATCTCCACACCGGAGATATTGCCTTCATAGACGGCGACGGATATGTATACCTCATTGGCCGGAAAGAAAGATTAATGATGTTGACGCAATCGTTGTTGAAACCGCCTTCTGGCTGCCGCCGTGCAGGCAACTCAAAACGCGATGCTTTTTCCTAATCCTGGGATCCGTATAGAGCGGTGTTGTTTTCGGTTCAAACGCCGATGATTTCGGATTTTATGAACTCAAATTCATCTGCTCCCGGATGAAAGAAGATTTTTTCCGGGACAAGGATGCCGGAAAACACTGCACCACAACCCTCGGCGGGTTCAGTTACCTTAAAAGCATACCCAATATGGGGGCTGATTTTGTGTCGATTTTTACGGAATTTATGGATTCGGCTCAACGGTTTGTACCCTGAGCTGCGCGTTTGTTCAGGCGCTTGGGTATGCCGGGGACCTCATCGCCCAGAACGAGATTGACGTGATCATTTAGTCATCCATCCAAGGCGCTGTAAAACTTGTTGTAAATAATTGTCAGCAACAAGGCAAAGACCATTGAAGAGATTCCAATGGCGACACTGTAGTAAACGGATGTGGTCAGGGATAACCGGATCAAAAGGGTGGCCAGTGCATATCCTGAATTTCTGAACACCGCATGGAATTGGGGCAATACGCCCTGGGCTATAAATACCATGAGGATGTCGGAAAAAAGCAGTACCGTGTAAAAAGAATGGAGAAAATTAAACCCGCCGGTTTTCTGGCTGATAAGCCAAAGATCAAATATCCCCATGCCGAAAAAGCTGAGAAGTATGCAGAATGCCACTGTTTTTTTTGCAGAGATAAACCGGTCAAGGCCGGGGCCCGCCATCACTGTTTTGTCACGTTTGTTCAGTTTGGTTAGAACTATTCTATAGCAACCCAGCAGACAGAAAATGGCCAGGGCCCCAAATCCGTATGCAAAAATATGATACACCACATCTATGTGATGTGTCAGCGATAATGGTTCTGTCAGGTCAGCCAGTTGCTTGAACGCATTTCTTAAAAAGATTAAAGCCAGAATTTCAAATTGTTTGCCTAACGCCCGGGACATGGATTCGGGCAGGGTGAATATCATGGAGATGATTTCCATATATAAAACCAGAAGAAATGCAATATAGATGGCCGTAAAGTGACTGTGGGAGACATGTGCAGCCAGTTTTTGGGGAAGCATGCCATGCCGGTTAAATTCAATGACAATAAGACTGGCCAAAAAAATTATAATCAAAATATTCGATACCGTTTTATAGGTGGCTTCCCGGTACCAAAGCCTTTCTAAAGCGTCTAAGGCCTCTATGCACCTTGCATTAAGCGTTTTCATGGCTATCTACAATTTTTTAAATTTTGGGTAATGCGTTTTACGTCTCCGTCAATCCAGGGAGCCGTTGGAAATTTTTACCAGGAAATAAAACAGCATAGCATATTTTGACCTGTTTTTATAAAAATAACATTTCCGCAGTATTAAAATAATGGTACTTTTAATGCAGAAAAATACTGATAAAATACAATTTCCAGTTGACTCCTGATTTTATACATTCTTTAACGTAGGCTGTATCTGCCTTTCTTGTCATAAGATTGGGTCAATGGCGTTTCTAAAGACGACAGATAATTAACTTACAGGCAAAAATTTTCAGTAATGATATTCCGGGAAGAATAGGAAAAAACTGAAATGATAAAAAATGCAATGGAGAAAGAGACGATACTCATTGTGGACGACACACCCGACAATCTGGCAATTCTGGGCGAACTGCTGATGCCGAATTATCAGGTCCGTGTTGCCAATTCAGGCCATAACGCCCTTATTGCAGCCGACATCGACCCGCTGCCTGACCTTATTCTGCTTGATATCATGATGCCGGAAATGGATGGATATGAGGTCATAAAACACCTGAAAAATAATCCCAGAACAAGCGACATTCCTGTCATTTTTATAACGGCGCTGGATACGTGCGAAGACGAGGCCAAAGGGCTTGATCTCGGTGCCATGGACTATATATCCAAACCGGTGCGCGCGCCTATTTTGCTGGCCCGGGTTAAGGGACAACTTGAGATCAAGGCGGCCCGGGACATACTGCGGGACCAGAACAATTGGCTTGAATTGGAAATTGCGCGGCGAATTCGCCAGTATCAAAAAGTCCAGGACATCAGCATGCGCGCCTTGGCCAGCCTGGCTGAAGCCCGGGATGACGAGACAGGCAATCATATTCTGCGTACACAAAACTATGTAAGGGTTTTAGCTGAAGAACTGGCCAAAAACGCCGAATATGCCGACGTTCTTACCGAACAGACCATTGAAAGCTATACAAAGGCAGCCCCGCTGCATGATATCGGTAAAGTGGGTATTCCGGACCACGTTTTGTGTAAGCCGGGCAAGCTTACCCCCCAAGAGTGGGGGATTATGAAAACCCATGCCCAGATCGGTGCCGATGCCATTCGCCGGGCCATCGGAAATGAGGACGATAAAGAGGCGGTGGATTTTCTTTATGTGGCCATGGACATTGCCGGTTGCCACCATGAAAAGTGGGACGGCTGCGGTTACCCCAAAGGGCTGTCTGGAAACCATATTCCCCTGGCAGCAAGGCTGATGGCATTGGCTGACGTGTTTGATGCACTGATCAGCGACCGGGTTTATAAATCTGCGTACCCTTTGGATACCACCATAAATATTATTAATAATGGCCGCGGAACACACTTTGATCCGGATATCGTCGATGCATTCAACCGGCGGGTGAACGATTTTCAGAACATTGCTGCCCGCTATAAGGACCAGCAGGAATAGCGCTTTAGTGTCCCAACCATAACTTGGAAAATTTAAGGGGCTGCGTTACTATGCTTAAATATATTTCATCTCTGATCTGTTTGCTGATTGTCCTGTTGCTCGATGCAGGCGTTGCCGGTTTTGTCGGGATTGCCGTGATCTGCCTTGCCTTGTTTCAGAGTCTGTATACCCCTAAAAAAAATAGGGGAGCGGCGCTTGATCAGGCACAAAGAATCGCAGATCAGCGTTTTGAATCGTTGAGCAATAATATACCCGGTGGATTTGTTTTCCGTTTTACAATATTTTCTGATCGGACAGGGGCGTTTTCGTACATCAGTCAGGGGGTGCAAACGCTGTTTAATTGTTCACCTGAGCAGATCATTAGAGATCCGTCACTCATATTGTCCCGCATGGATAAAACTTCTAAAGCCCGTTTTCGTCATGTTATGGCATACAATGCAGAAAATATATCCACAATTACCGAAGAATTTAAGTTTGACCTGGACAATGATCACTCTTTATGGATGCAGTTCAATGCCCATCCGGTAAGGGAGGCAGATGGGACAATTGTTTGGGATGGTGTCGGAATCGATATCACCGGGCATAAAAAAGTTCAAAACAATTTGCGGCAAAGCGAAGCACGGTTTCGCAAAATTTTTTCCGAATCCAGATCCCCGGTGTTTCTGATGGAGGATCTGCGGTTTATTGATGCCAACCGGGCGGCATTGGAGCTTTTAGGGTATGATTCACCGGAAGAATTGCGTGGCATTGCACCCGTAGAGATATCACCCAAATATCAATCGGATGGAAAATTAACCAAAGAGAAAGTGAAGGAAGTCCATGAGGCCGCTTCCACAAGGGGAAGCCATCGCTTTGAGTGGGAACATGTTAAAAAGGACGGCACTCACTTTTTTGTGGAGGTGACGTTAACATCCATACGGTTTGAAGACAGGGTGCTTTTTCATGTCTCATGGACGGATATCTCGGCACGTAAACAGATGGAGAGCCGGCTAAAGGAGTTTGAGGCCATCGTCAACTCGTCAGACGATGCCATTATTTCCAAGACCCTATACGGTACGGTCCTCAGTTGGAATAAGGGGGCAGAAAAGATTTTTGGATATAAGGCCGATGAAATCATCGGACGGCCTATTAACCGACTGTTTCCCTACGATTTATGGATACAGGAACAAAAAATTCTTGAAAAAATAAAGCAGGGCATTAATATTGAGCACTTTGAAACCCGGCGGCTGCGCAAAGATGGCGTCGTCATTGATGTATCCGTTACCATTTCTCCTATATATGATAAAGATGGCGTGGTGTGGGCGGCATCAAAGATTGCCAGGGATATCACAGAGAAAAAACAGATTGCCTTTTTACTTGAAGAGCAGCGAAGGCAATTCAAAATCCTTTTGGAAACCATTCCCGATCTTGTATGGTTTAAAGACAACGATGGTGTGTTTCTTTTTTGCAACCAGCGTTTTGAAGCAATGTTCGGGGCAAAAGCCGAACAGATTGTGGGCAAAACCGTCTATGAATTTTTTGAAAAAGAGGTGGCGGATGCCTTCAGGCAAAGTGACATGGCCGCCATGAAGGCCGGCAAGTCCATCATGAACGAAGAGTGGGTAACCTTTCCCTCGGACGGTCATACGGAATTGTTGGAAACCATCAGAACCCCCTTGAGGAATGATAAGAACGAAATTATCGGCGTTTTGGGGATTGCCCATGACATCACGGCACGGACCCGCAACGAAGAGCGCTTGCGTAAATTTTCCCTGGCCGTGGAGCAAAGTGCCAATGCCGTTGTCATCACTGACCGGAACAGCAATATAGAATACGTCAATCAGCGATTCACAGAGATGACCGGGTATGCCGGAGATGATGTGATCGGAAAAACACCCCATATCATCAGCTCAGACCAGACACCTAAAGAGACCTATGAACAGTTGTGGGATGCCTTGGAGCAAGGAATGTCCTGGAGCGGCGAATTTAAAAATAGACGCAAAAACGGTGAACACTATTTTGAATCTGCGGTCATTACCCCCTTGCGTGATAAAGACGGTACGGTGACCCATTTTGTCGCAATTAAAGAGGATATCACAGAGAAAAAACAGATCGAACAGGAACTGAGCAATCATCGCCAGCACCTGGAAAAATTGGTCAAATCAAGAACGGTAGAGCTTGAAGCCGCTAAACTTCAGGCCGAAGCCGCCAATCAGGCAAAAAGTACGTTTCTGGCCAACATGAGCCATGAAATCAGAACACCGATGAATGCCATTATCGGGTTTGCCCACCTGATCCGCGGGCACATCAAGGATGAGGAGCCGCAAGGGATGGCATCCAAGATCATCCGCTCCGGGAAACATCTGCTGGGGATCATCAATGACATACTTGATTTGTCAAAAATTGAAGAGGAGGCTTTAATTTTGGAAAAGACTACTTTTTTAACGTCCGCAATCATTGATAATGTCTGCAGCATGATACAGGAACCGATTTTCCAGAGAGGGCTTGAGTTAACCGTAAACAACGACCCGGAACTGGATACTCTGCCTGTTATCGGAGATCCCCTGCGCCTCCGGCAGATACTGGTCAATTATCTTGGAAATGCCGTTAAGTTTACCGAAAAGGGCCGGATTACATTGAATGCCGTTGTTTCCCAAAAGCGGGCCCATGACGTTGAGTTACGGTTTGAGGTTCAGGATACCGGCATCGGCATCCGTGAAGAACAAAAAAATACGGTGTTTGATTCATTTGTTCAGGCAGATTCCCAAACGACCCGCAAACATGGCGGCACGGGTCTGGGGCTCGCCATCTCCAGGCAATTGGCGCGCATGATGGGCGGAGATGCCGGCGTTAACAGCGAACTTGGAAAGGGCAGTACCTTTTGGTTTACCGCAGTTTTAAAACTTGGCGATGCCAAAGACATCAAGACAGACGTCCGTCAGGCGTTGGCAAAACTGCGGGAGAACGCCCGTGTTCTGCTGGTGGAAGACAATGAAATTAACCAGGAGGTGGCCAAGAGTATTCTTGAACAATTTGGATTGTCTGTGGATACGGCCCTTAACGGCCGTGTGGCCTGCAGGAAAGTGGAAGCAAATCTTTACGACTTGATTTTGATGGACATGCAAATGCCGGTCATGGACGGTCTGGAAGCCTCCCAAAAAATCAGAGAAACGCCCAACGGGGCAAAGGTGCCCATTGTGGCTCTCACAGCCAATGCATTCGAAGAAGACCGAAAGCAATGTATGGAGGTCGGTATGAACGGATTTGTTGCAAAGCCTTTTGAACCGGAGCAATTGCATGCCGTGCTGGCCAGGTGGATCCCCGGGCGTGATGGGATTGAGGATTACATGTATGGGGAGAGTGTGCCTGAAAAATTCAATGGGGTTGAAAAAGATGAGGCTGCCAGCCGTATTGATCAAAAAACCGGTTTGAAATATGTTAAAAAAATTGAGATCTATCAAAAAATGTTGAATAGATTTTTAGTTCAACAGTCTGATTTATCAGCCCAAATTGAAAAATCACTCCAAAAAAAGGATATGGAATCGGTTCGGCGTCTGACGCATTCACTGAAAGGCTCGGCAGGAATGCTTGG
>JAKSBO010001151.1 GCA_022361095.1 Desulfobacterales bacterium
GAGCCTTTACAAAAAAGTTCACCGCCGGAGAAGCCACAAAAACGGACCTTGAAAAATTCCTGGAAGATTGCAAAGAAGCTTGCCATGTAACCCTTTCTAATCTTAGCCGCGCTGCGAAGCTGGTTGCGGGATTCAAACAGATTGCAGTTGACCAGTCCAGTGATGAAAAACGAAGTTTCAATATCAAACAGTATATTGATGAAATTTTATTCAGCCTTTATCCCCGCATAAAAAAAACCAGGCATACGGTAAATATGGATGTGCCTGAAGATTTGGAGATAAACAGTTATCCGGGAGCCTTCTCCCAGATATTGACCAATCTTATGATCAATTCCCTGCGCCATGGATTTGAGGAGATTGAAGCAGGCCGGATTTCCATTACCGTTGAACAGGAGAAGCATTCAATGATTCTCCGTTATGAAGATAACGGTAAAGGCATGACCAAAGAACAGCAGAAGAGAATCTTTGACCCCTTTTATACAACCAAACGCGGCGCCGGCGGTTCCGGGCTTGGTATGCATTTGGTATTTAACCTTGTCAACAAAAAATTGAACGGTGCAATAAGCTGTACAAGCAAAGTGGGTGAGGGTACGGCATTTACCATAACCGTTCCCATGGACTAGGTGAAAAAGCAGGTGTCGTAAATCTCAACAGACACCCCGGAATTTTACCGATGCCCCCCGGGGGGGCTGACAATCAACTGCCAGGCCAATCCATGGCCGTTATTGGTATAGCACCGCCCTGACCTTTTGGGCCAGCTCCTTTTTTGAAAAAGGTTTTTGAATGAAATTCACATCATGGTCCAGAACACCTTGATGGCCAATGACATCGGCAGTGTATCCGGACATATACAAGGTTTTCAGATCCGGCTGAACGGCTGTAATCTTTTGGGAAAGTTCATTCCCGTTCATCTTTGGCATAATCACATCGGTAATGAGAAGCTGAATATTTTCCTTGGTGCTGCGGGCAATATCAACAGCATGATCCGGACATTGTGTCTCAATCACCCGATACCCTACGGATTCAAGCATCTGCCTGTATATTTTCAGAGTGGCCGGGTCATCTTCAACAAGGAGCAGGGTTTCGCCCTGCCCGGTCTGAACCGGAGAGGAGACCTGTATCTCTTTGTCGGTCGGGGCCGAATACCGGGGGAAATAGATATTAAATATGCTGCCCCTGCCCGGTTCACTGTAAACATTAATAAAACTGCTGTTCTGCTTAACAATACCGTAAACCGTTGCAAGGCCCAGACCGGTGCCGACCCCCATCTCTTTGGTTGTAAAAAAAGGATCAAAAATCTTCTTCAAGGTCTCTTTATCCATTCCGGACCCCGTGTCGCTGATCGAAAGACAGACATACCGCCCTGGTTTAAACCACGGATTATCGGCACAATACGCATCGTCGATGGTTGCCAAACAGGTTTCAATGGTGATACGCCCGGTATCGTTTATGGCATCCCTGGCATTGATGCACAAATTGGCTAAAATTTGATTCATCTGCGTCATGTCCATTTTCACTGTTCCAAGATCGTTTCCGGGGATCCATTTAAGTTCAATATTCTCCCCGATCAGGCGATTGAGCATTTTTAGCATGTTCTCCACCTGCGCATTCAGGTCGATAATTGCCGGTGAAATGGTCTGTTTCCGGGCAAAGGTCAGCAACTGGCGGGTAATGTCCGCGGAATGCAGGGTCGCCTTGATGATTTCATGAAGGTCATCGCATTTGGGGTCTTCGGGACTCAGTTGTTCCAGGATCATTTCCGCATAACCAAGAATAACGCCCAAAGTATTGTTGTAATCATGGGCCACGCCCCCGGCAAGCCGTCCCACGGATTCCATTTTCTGTGCCTGGAGGAGCTGCACCTGGACCTTTTGATGGCTCTTTTCCCGGTCAATTCGTTGTGAAATATCCTCTACGGTCCCCATCACGCCGATGATACCGCCGCTGCCGTCACGAACGGGCGCCGACGAAAGAGAGCCATGAAACAGGGCGCCGTCTTTGCGTTTCAACAGGAGCTCACACCCCATAATAACACTGCCTTTGCCGACCTTTTTAAAAAGTTCCTCAAACCGATTGGCCTCTTCTTCAGGAATCATGGGAAGTTTTTTGCCCAGGACTTCATTGGCCTGCCAGCGGAACAACCGCTCTGCGGATGTCGTCCAAATAGACACGGCGCATGATAAATCAATACTGAATAGAGCCACTGGTGAACAGGCAATCAAGGCTTTGACCTCCTGATTCTTCTGTTCCAGGTCAGCAATGCCCCTGCATATTGAATCCCGCATGCGGGTCAGACTGACAGCCAGGTCCCTGAAATCCCGGGTTGACGAGTGATAAATATCCCCGGTCAACTTCCCCCCGGCAATTTGAGAGGTGGCATAGATCAGACGGTTTATGGGGCGGGTGACAACCTGTCTGACAAAAAGCCACGTCAGGATAAAGGCGGCAATAAACAGGGTCAGACTTAAAATTACCGCCCGCCCCAGGGCTTTTTTTATCTTTTCATCCACCACATATTTGGGGAATCCCATATCAATGATCCCGAGCCGGACACCTTCGTCGGTTGTCACGGGAATCAGGGTATGGTAATTTTCATCGACTGAAACGGTCCGGATTTTTCCTGATTCAATCGCCTGGAGCAGCTCCGGCTGTTTCAAGCGCGTTTTCCAGAACGCTTTGTCATTGTGGATGATCACTTCTCCGGTGCTGCTCAGCACACAGACAAAAGAGACATTCAAATGCCGATTGGCCTCAAACAGCCCTTTGCATTCCAGGTAAGCAGATTCAAGAATCAAATTTATATTGGCAAACCCTTTGGACATTTCATATCTGCCGATCAAATGGACACGAATACTCTGGGCCAGGGTAACGGACCGCCACTCAATTGTTTCAAGATGATTTTTCTTAAGATCCAGAACATAAAAAAAAGTTGCGGTACAGATGGCAACCAGGATAATACAACTGATGATCCCCATAATTTTCATATGCAAGCGTTGAAACATAGACCAATGGTTTCCTTTTCCGTATGAGCTGTCCTTTTCCGCCGAGCAGACTGCAGCAATTCGTTATTGTTTCCAGGCTAAAAACCTTCGCCGATGCGACACGGCATATAAACCGGAGCAAAGACATACATCCAGTATATCGCGCGTCTTATCATACGCCATAACACAGTAGCCAAAGATTCTTAGGAGGCCATTAATTTTATTTCACATGCTGTAATCAGGCAATCATATCCATAGTAGGCAGGCGTGTCAACTTGCCGTGATAATTGATTCCGCGCCGACTTCGGCCATGAAAAAATAAAAATAATAAATAAATGTATTTCCCGGACAACCCGGGTTTAAAGTGCCGTTAGCAGCACATAATCAGATAAAAATGCTATGCCAACAACTCTAAATCATGTTAATTATATAGACTAAAATCAATTATCCCGATGAATGAGGAGCGCCGCTTGAAACTTGTAAGCGAATATAGGAAATCGTTTAACCGCAAGCTTATATCAATATTTTTACTCATATTAATCATCGCGACATCGCTTATAGGCATTTCCAGTTATCAAATCACTAAAAAGGCCCTCACCGAAAAAGGTAAGGTTGTCCTAAAAAACGGCGTAACCCTCGCACTGGCCCTGATCCATTCGGAATATGAAAAAGTTCAGGCAGGATTGGTATCTAAAGAAGAGGCGCAAGAGACGATTAAAACCATTTTAGTTGGCCCCATGAAGGCTGACGGCACAAGAGAGATGCATGGGCATGTTGATTTAAGTGAACATGGATATTTTATTATCTACGATAAAACAGGCCTTGAAATTATGCACCCGACCCTGGAGGGTCAAAACGTATGGGATGTAACCGATTTGAATGCCCCTGAACGTTATATCGTCAGGGAACAGATAAGGGTTGCACTCAGCGGCGGCGGATATACGTATTATGCCTGGCATCTGCCTCACTCCGACAAAATCGGCAAAAAAATTTCCTACGTGGATTACAACCCTGACTGGGAGTGGATTGTCGCATCAACGGCATATGAGTTGGATTTTGTAAATGAAGCGACCGAAATTCTTTATACGATAGCACTTGTAACCGTTACATTGGTTATTTTCACCGGTTATATCGGCACCAGATATATCAAATCCGCAACCAAACCCATACTTGATATTGCCGGCGGCATGAAAAAAGTGACGGAAGGCCGCTACCGGACAATCCCTTACGGCAATTATGATGATGAAACCAGGATATTGATCGACGGCTACAACACCATGGTTGAATCCCTTGAAAAGGCCGAACGTAAAATCACCATCAAGAATGATCGTCTGGCCTACCTTGCATACAACGATGAACTGACACTGCTCCCCAATCGGAACGGCATGAAAGAGTATGTTGATCAAAGGCTGAACAATGGATGCAATTCCGGCTATCTGGCCCAACTGGACATCATGGGGCTGAAGTTGCTTAATTTGACATTGGGCTATGATCAGGGCGACAAAGTATTGGGACTTTTAGGTAAGTACCTTCGCCAATGTAAAAAAGACGATAGCTATCCGGCCCGGACGGGCAGTAATGAATTCTCGATTTGGATAGAAGGTGTCGAGCCGCAACGGATCTATCCGCTGCTAAAGGAAATCAGGAAAAAAAGTCAACAATACGTAATAGAAAACGGTTACAACCAGATGCTGGATATATACCTCGCCTTGACCATGTACGACGGGCAGACTAAATCTTTTGAAACGTTATACGAAGAGACCACAACCGCAATGCGGACCGCCAGGGAAAAACAGGATCTGTCAATAACGCGGTTTGAAGAGTCGATGAAAGAGCGGGTGGAAAACGAACTTGCCATGCGTCGGCATCTGGGTAAGGCCATTTCGGAAAAAGAGATCATTCCTTATTACCAGGCGCAGGTCGATTTCACCACCGAAAAGGTTGTGGGTGTGGAAGCGTTGGCGCGGTGGATTTCCAGTGACCTGGGATTTGTGCCGCCCAATGTGTTTATCCCGTATATAAATCAGCTTAATCTGATCACGGAGTTTACCGATTATATGATCGACAAAGTGTTGGGCGATTATCAGGATCTGGTCATAAAGTACGATGCCGACCTGACCGTATCAATTAATATCTCCCCCCTGTGTTTCATGGAAAAAGACTTTACCGGCAAAATTGAGCGGGCCATAAACAAGCATAACATCCCTGCACACAAATTAACCCTTGAAATCACCGAGGATATTTTCATTGCCGATTATAAGGAAATCAATAAAATTATAACAAAACTTCGCGAACTGTCTGTCAAAGTTTCCATTGATGATTTTGGAACAGGTTACTCTTCTTTGAACTACTTGATGAACATCCAGCCCGATGAAATTAAAATCGATAAAAGTTTTGTGGGACAGATTCTTGATGATGAAAAAGCCTTTTACATGTTCGACACCTTGTGTAATATCGCCCAAAATTTCGGCTATGCCATTGTGGCCGAAGGGGTTGAAAACAAAAAGCAACTTAAAAAGATCAGTACCACTTCTCTTAAAACAATCCAGGGCTATCTATTCTCAAAGCCTGAGCCGCTAAATACAAAAACGCCCCTTGGAGACCCCATCGGGTCATGCGGCTGAAGATAATAAACCACCCTGCTGAATGGGACCGGTCTGTGATCCGGCATCCCAATGCCGCCTTTACCCACCTCTTTGGATGGCGCAGGGTAATCGCGTCCGTTTACCGGCACAAGCCGGTTTATCTGGCTGCCGTGGAAAGGGACACAATAGAGGCCCTGGTTCCCCTGTTCCGGTTCCGCCGTCCCTTTTGTCGCCCGGAATGGATCTCCATCCCCTTTTTCGACCATGCCGGTATTCTGGCCAAGAGTCAAAAAGCCGGGCAGTTTATCCTGGAAAAGGCGTGGTCAATGCTTGAGTGTAGAAACAGTGCAGGGTTGAACATCCGGCAGGATGCCGGTTTTGACCTATCCGGGCTGATCCTCCAGGGCCGTCGTCCACAAATATTCACGGAAAAGACAGGGTTGACCATTGACCTGGCCCCCGGTCCACATCAGATGCTGGCGGCCTTTCCCGCCAAACTCAGAAGCCAGATCAACAAAGGGATAAAAAACGGGTTGACCTGGGATATCGGCGGAGCCAGGCTTTTACCGGCCTTTTATAAGGTGTTTGCAAGGAATATGAGGGATCTGGGCTCCCCTGTCCATGCCCTCTGTTTTTTTAAAACCATCTTTTCGGTCTTCCCGGGCCAGGCACTCATCTGTGTGATATACCACAGGGGAATGCCGGCGGCCGCGGGCTTTGTCTTCCGGTTTAAAAACAGGCTGGTCAATCCATGGGCCTCATCCCTCAGAGAATTCAGATCCCTGAATACCAATATGCTGCTCTACTGGCAGATGATCCGCCTGGCCTGCAGCCTGAACCTTGACATTTTTGACATGGGCCGATCCTCCAAAGGCGCCCCCACGTTTCGGTTCAAGCAGCAGTGGGGGCCGGAACTGACCCCGCTTTCCTGGTATACCTGGGCTGGGGATCGCCACAGGGCGCCTGGGGAGACCCTCTCCATCCCCCCCTGGCAAAAACTGCCCCTGGGAGCCGCCAACCTGGCAGGCCCCTTGGTCAGAAAACACATTTCATTGTGATTAAGGAAAACAAAACCTTGAGTCTTTCCATTCCCATGCCCCTTCTGGTCACCATAGACGATACAGGGTGGTGGCTGGGCCGGGACGGTTCAGCCGGGGGGCAGCCCTTTCGTACAGGTATGCCAAGGGTTCACGGCCCCGGGGATTACACGGCGTTGATCGCCCTGGGCCGCAGCCTGGAGATGAAGATCCCGGCCGGGTTTGTGCTCTGCGAGTGGGACCACACCCAGTTGCTCAGGGAGGTGCCCTCTGCCACCTGGATGGCCGGGCAGTGGACATCGCCATTTACAGACCTGGCGGCCAAGGAAAAGGCGGCTCAAATCATCCGAAACGGCAGTGAGTACCTGGAGGTGGCCGTCCATGGGGTGGGACATGAATTCTGGGACCAGGGCAGGATGCTCCGCAGCGAATTCCACGACACCAAGGGTAAGATGCGTCCCCGGGATCTGGTCAAAAAACATCTGGAATATTTTTTCAGGCTTATGGCGTCATTCGGCCTGGCCCAGGCCCCCCGAATTTTTATCCCCCCTGCCCTGCACCACGGGTTCGGTAAAGGGGCAAAAGGCTTCCAGGCCATTGCACGGTCCTTTGGCATCCGGTATATTCCCCTGGTCTTTTCCCGGGCAGGCTGCAGCATTGCCCCCCAGTTCCCGGGACTTGGCTGGGAAGAGGGCGTCCTGCTTTTGGAAAGGGGGATATCCCAGACAAAGTGGAACCATGTTGCGGCACCACCGGCGTTCAACTTTAATTCGCCTATTCTTGCACTCCACTGGGCAAATATCCTTCACCCCGATCCTCACAGAAACATGGAAGTGATTTGTGCCTGGTCCGATTTTATAAAAAAGCGGGCAAAAGAGAACCGCGTGGTGATTTCCAGGGACATATCGGCCTGCCTGACCCAGTATCTCAATGCCACCCAGTCCCGGATACACACAAAGGGAAAAAAAATCACGGTATTTTTAGACTGGATCGATAAAGTGCCGGTAAAGGCCCTGGCCGACACGCTCTTTTTTTCCCTGGATCTGCCCAGGGGCGCAGCACTTCGCCTGTCCGGCGCAGAGATAAAAGGGCCATGCACCCCCAATGAGGCCGGGTTTATTAAAACCGGAATGCCCGGGGCCGGAAAGATCGAATTTGAATATAGCCCCTCTTTTTAAAGAAAAGCCTATACAAAATACCTATACATTCACTCAATTCAAATCAGTATTATCTTTTTGACAGATTATGTCCTGTTTTTATAATGATCCGATGGAAATAACGCACCGCCCCCAAATAGAAATCAGGACCATCCTTGAAAAAGGAACAGCCGTCCAAAACGAAGATTTCCTGATTATCCAGGATAACATCCTCGGGGTTTTTGACGGGGCAACCAGCCTCAACGGCCAAAAATTCGGGCAGGAGAGAACCGGAGGCGCCATTGCCTCCCAAACGGCCGGTGCCGTATTTAAAAAAAACCATTTCCCCCTGAACCAACTGGCCTGCCAGGCCAACGATGCGATCATGAGGCAGATGATTTCCAATGGGGTGGACACCTCAAAAAAGGAAAATCTCTGGTGTACCAGTGCGGCGGTTGTGCGCCTAAAAGGCGAGTCCCTGGAATGGATACAGAGCGGGGATGCCGTAATCATTCTTATCTACGAGGACGGCAGCCATAGGGTTCTGGTGGACCGGGAAGACCATGACCATGAGACCCTTACCCTGTGGAAGAATCTGGTCCGCACCCATCTTCCCGGCACCGGAAAGGCAGAAGGGGCCCTCCCCCAAATCCGTCAAACGGCCCCGCAGCAGGTCATAGATCTTATGCGCGGCAAGCTGGCCGGCCAGGTCCGAAAAATCCGATCAGAAATGAATATCACCTATGGGGTACTTAACGGTGAAAAAGCGGCTGAAGATTTCCTGAACCAGGGAGAGGAATCCCTGGACCGGGTGGCCCATGTCCTGCTCTTTACCGACGGCCTCTCCATTCCCCGGCCGGAGCCGGAACCGCACAAGGATTTCACCGACCTTGTCAAAACATACCTGAATTTAGGCCTGGAAGGATTGAAACAAATGATCCGCAGCCGGGAAGAAAGAGATCCCCATTGCCTGATCTGCCCCCGATTCAAATGCCACGATGATATCGCAGCCATTGCCGTCCGGTTTTAAAAAAAGGCATTCAGTCAACAGCCTCTTTCGGGCCCGCCTTTTCCATAACCGGTTGTCCGATCAATTCCGACAGCGGCACCACAGCAAGATTCCGGGTTTCAAGTCCATCAAATACACAGTTAAGTTCGGTTATAAATCCGGGGATAAATTGTTTATCAGGCATGCCGGTCCGGGGATTTGAATCGTGCATCAAAATGATACCACCGGGTTTTACCCGGTTCAGAATTTTTAAAGCCATCCCGGATATCCTGCGGTTTCCTCTGTCCATGGCCCGGCAGGAAAAATTGACGGCAGTCAGTCCAAGCCCGGACAAAACAGGGCCCAGTTTCGGGCTGGTAATGCCCGCAGGGGGTCTGAAAACCAGGGGCCGGATACCATGGGCCGCAAGAATATCCTGGGTTTTAACGATCTCCCTTTTAAGGTGTCCACTGGACTTGAGCATAATCAAGGGATCGTGTGAATAGGTATGGTTGCCGATGGCGTGCCCCTGATCCAGAATCCGGGCAATGAGGTCCGGATGGCGGCGGGCATTTTCCCCTGTGACAAAAAAGGTGGCTGTCACCTGGTAACATTTAAGGATATCCAGGATCAAAGGGGTTGTAACCGGGTCCGGACCGTCGTCAAAGGAGAGAGCCACACCATCCGCCTTACGGGGCCCCCGGCAGATAACAGGCAAAAAAAACCCATACCCCGTTGCAAAAGGGGCAGCCAGACAAAGCAAAACAAAGCCTGCCAGGGGGAAAATACTCCACGCCGGCCCCCATAAAACAAAAAAAAGAGAGGCCAGTACAAACGCGGCAACGCCTGTTTTCTCCCCTGTGGTCAACGCTCTTTTGTCAGATATTTTCACGTGAACCGTCCCAGGATAATCTTTGCAGCAACGAACCGACTATAGCAGGCAGCATGGGATAGATCCAGTAGATTTATCATCAGCCATACAGGTCCATTACCCACCCAGGCAGTCATGGGAACAAAACCCAACCGATAAAAAAACACCCTGCCGGACACCGGGCCCGGCAGGGTGTGTTTTAAGTCCCGTAAGGGGAGTTGCTTATTCCATGGGCATGGTTTTAAAGCCGATGGCCAGGA
>JAKSBO010000132.1 GCA_022361095.1 Desulfobacterales bacterium
TCTTTCATATAAAATACGGGATAAATATCTATTTTAAAAGGGTGAATAAGATTCATGTCTCTGGTTGGCCTCAAGATAGGCTTTAAAAATAATGTTGTACAAAAAAAATACTTGTAAAGCATTTTTTGCTGCATTATATATTGTACGTAAAATATTTTTGTACAACCTTTTATTGGAAAGACATTATGGGCAGACATCTTATTCCCGCTGGTATCAGGAATGCGTATCCCAGGGCCTTGGTAATTAATTATGGTCGCTGATAAGCAAAATTTAAATAAACAAACGGCTTGTCGGGACAAACCGAAGAATATCGTGAATGGCTTGGATGGGCAGACCGGTACCGGTGTTATCATCCGTAAGGCCGCAGAGCTTACCGGTGTTAAACCTGTGACCCTGCGTGCCTGGGAACGCCGGTATCACTTGATTACCCCGGAACGAAACGCCAAAGGGCATCGCCTGTACAGTCCGGCTCAGATTGAGACCATCCGGGAAATATGCCGCTGGCTGGAGCGCGGGGTTTCCATCGGAAAAGTCAAAGGGTTGCTTTCGGGTTCCGGAAAAGAGACGGCCCCTGCGCAGTCGAATGATACCCTTGCTGCCGCAGATGATCTGCTGCAGGCGCTGGCCGACTTAAACAGCAGGCGGGCTGAAAATATTGTCAATCGCATATGCCGGGAGTACCCGCCAAATATCGCTGTACGTCAATGCTTTTTGCCTGTTATTGACGCATTGGGGCAGTGGAAACGCCAACAGGGTTCTGTGGCCGCGGCATTGCTGCAGTTCCTATTAATCAGCCGTCTGAGTGCAATGATCCGATCTGAAAATAAGTCCGCCTCCATACCGTGTCTTGTCATCAGCCTGGATCCTCCCGGCAGCCTTGCCGCCTGGCTTTGGCTGGTTTCCATGGCCGGCCGGGGGCTGCATATTACCCTGCTGGACGGCGTTGAACATATTTCAGGCCTTGTTGATCATGCACGTCTTCAAACGTATCAACATCTGGCCCTATTTGCCAACCGGGTGCCCACAAAAAAGCAGCAGCAGGATATCATTAAGCTTAGCCGGCTGTTTGATGCCGACCATTTTCACGCATCCACGGTCATTAAAACCCTGTGTGGTGCTGAACTTAAAGGCTAATAAAAAGGAGCTTGTCATGCAGTTGGTTTGGTTCAGGCGGGATTTGCGAATTCAGGACAATACGGCCCTGCATGGGGCGGTCAGCTTTGCCCGGGCACATAATGAGGCGGTGGTCGCGATATTTACTGCCACCCCGGATCAATGGGCAGGGCACGATATGGCCCCAATCCAGGCCGATCTTATTTACAGACGGCTTTTTGCCCTTCAAACAGATCTGCAGGCACTGAACATTGATATTTTGTACAGAGAGGCAAAAGATTATGATGCGGCAGCAAGATGCGTGGCCGCCACAGCTGATCGTCTACAGGCAGGCAGGCTGTGGTTTAATTGCGAATACCCGCTCAACGAAAACCGCCGTGATAAGCTGGTCGAAACATTGATGTCCATACAGGGCGGCAAGACCCAGGCCTGCCATGATACCTGCCTGTGTCCCCCTGGCACGGTTCTTAATCGCCAGGGAACGTATTACAAGGTGTTTACGCCCTTTGCCCGAGCCTGCAGTGACCACCTGCAAGGTCTTGTGCCGTCTTTGATGCCGCTGCAGCCCGTAACTAAAGCTGAACTGCCTTGGGATATTCAAAGTCAAATCCTTTCACCGGAACAGCCCTTCAGCTATCCCAGAGTGTCCAGCAGGGCATATCATGTGAGCACAAAAGCCATCCAAAAAAAATTAACGGATTTTTGTACAGGCCCCATGTATGTCTATGACCGGGAGCGGGACTTTCCGGCTGTTGCCGGAACCAGCGGTCTTTCTCCCTATCTTGCCGTTGGGGCAGTGTCGTCACGTATGTGTCTTGCCGGCGTGATTTCAGCAGAACAGAGCCGGGGCGGTACCACATGGAAAAATGAACTGTTATGGCGGGATTTTTATCATCACCTGATGTTTTTTATCCCGGACCTTAGTCGGCAGGCTTGTTTCCATGCCTGGGGCGACAGGCTTTTATGGGACGACAATCCGGAACTGCTTGCAGCCTGGCAGGCGGGTAAAACCGGATACCCCATCGTTGATGCGGCCATGCGTCAGCTTAACCAGACCGGCTGGATGCACAACAGGCTGCGCATGATTGTGGCAAGTTTTTTGACCAAGGATCTTCACATTGACTGGCGCCATGGCCAGGCCTATTTCATGCGCCATCTGGTAGATGGCGATTTCCCCGCCAATAACGGTGGCTGGCAGTGGTCTGCATCCACCGGCTGTGACGCCCAGCCCTATTTTCGAATCTTCAATCCCGTCAGCCAGGGGAAAAAATTTGATCCCGGCGGGCGGTTTGTACGGGCCTGGATTCCTGAGCTGGAGTCGGTTCCGGACCGTTATGTCCATTGTCCGTGGACATGGAAGGGCAGCACACAGAGCAGCGCATACCCGCTCCCCATCGTGGATCATGCCAAAGCACGCCTTGTTGCCCTTCAACGTTATTCACAAAAAAAGTAAAAGGAATTGACAGTGAACTTTAAAGATACAGCAGCCATCGAGTTTTCCCTGAACTGGGACAGTGGTGATGCACACCATACAGATACCACCTATCTGCCGGCAATTGATTTCTGGCGGGATTTTTTTCCACAAAAACTTGAACAAGCGATTAAACAAATGAAAGCCGGGGAGAATTGCCGGGTGGATTTTTCTGCCGGTGAACTGGTGCCGGGGTTTTCTTCCCGGAAACTCATTGAGTTCCACCAAAATGGGTTTGACAGCTCCCAGTCACCGTTTCCGGTGTCGGCAGAAGTCGGGCGCTTTTATCCAAGCGGCTATGCGCACAAAGCCCTGAACTGTTTTCCACAGAACGTCATCCCCTTTCGCATTATTGCCGTGGAAAATGAAATGATTACCGCCGACAGCAATCATCCCCTGGCGCAATACCCCA
>JAKSBO010000778.1 GCA_022361095.1 Desulfobacterales bacterium
CTCAAGGGCAAGCTTTTTAATCTAGAACTGTTTACCAGATTTTGACTCAAAAAATTTCCAGGGAAACGCTTTAAGCAGTAACGAAAAAAGTATTATCGTCAGCGGGGATGTCGGGTTATATAGAGGACCTTAGTCATGTGAAGACGTATCCCGATCCTACAAATGCCTTTGATCTTCTTCCAATTCTTTTAAGAAATCCGAGTATGTCATTTCGTCCAGCTCAAGTAGTTTCCGGTATGCTTTTAAATGGACAAAGAATATAGAAAAGGTCAACATGAACAACCAAATACAAAAAATCGATATTTTTGCGTCCAACCGCCACAACACAATGGCGCACGCAACGAGAATAATAGAAGACGATAGTAACAAGGCATTTTGTGAGAATTTTTCTCGACGGGAGGACAGCCATGATTCCCACTCTCCCTCGCATGTGTCACGTATAGCCAGCCGAATAAAACTTCCCATCCGCTTGACCCCGAAGTTCTCTCCAATTATATACAGGTCGAAAATAAGGGAGATAACTGGAACAAAAAAAAGCAGAACGTGCGTTTCTTCAGGTAGTGGGAGCTTTACAGTTCCTAATGCAAATAGTCCGGTTACCCAAGTAAGTTTTTTTGATATGAGTTCTCCCCGTCGCTTTTGCGAAGTGATTTTTTCTTCATGCAGTGCGGATAAAAAGCGGGTTGCGTCTTTGTCCATCTTCTATCTTTCTTATCCCTCTTCAATCATTTTTCCGGATTGCCGAACAGTTTACCAAAAAGATTGTTCACAGCTTCAGGCATTTGTTTCGGGCGGAACTGATTAGCCCTAAAACCCATTTAATTGAAGCTAATCATCCCTGGACGGAAAATTCAACGATAATTTTGATGTATTATCAGATTTAGATGTTAGCTTACATAAAACAGGCAGGTTGTGGATCATATTTCTGTAATCGTCTGTAAGAAAGTTACCATAGATTTAAACAGCTTTTCATTTCTGCTATACCCAACGGAAAGATAAGATGCTTGACACTGTTTTCCATGCAGAGTCCTGGAACTTGCCCTTAATTTTCTTTACACACTACAGCCATACTGATATGCAACGTTTGAGTTAACTTTTTCTTCACAAATAAAAGGTCTAAAATGTTTAAATTCATTCACGCAGCCGATATTCATTTAGACAGTCCGTTGCGCGGGCTGTCACGATATGAGTCCGCACCTGTTGAAGCCATCAGAAATGCCTGCAGAAGAGCGTTTCAAAACCTGGTGGACCTTGCGATCGAAGAAAAAGCGGCCTTTGTACTTTTAGCCGGAGATCTCTATGACGGAGACTGGAAAGACTACAGCACAGGAATTTTTTTAAGCCGGGAAATGGGGCGCTTAAACCAGCATAATATTCAAGTATTTTGTGTCGCGGGAAACCATGATGCCGCAAACCGGATGACCAAATCCCTGGATACGCCTTCAAACATGAAAATGTTTTCCGCCGGGAAAGTGGAGACGGTCAAGCTCGAAGAATTATCCGTTGCCATTCACGGGCGCAGTTTCAAAAAACGGCATGTTGACGAGAACCTGGCAGCGGGATTTTGCAGTGCTGAAAAAGGCATGTTCAATATCGGGCTGCTTCATACCAGCCTTGACGGCCGTAAAGAACACGCCAACTATGCACCGTGCTCTTTGGATGATCTTATTTCAAAGGAATATCAATACTGGGCACTGGGCCATATCCACAAACAG
>JAKSBO010000151.1 GCA_022361095.1 Desulfobacterales bacterium
ATCACCGGGCAGACCATCAAGGCCTCCATCATTCAGACCCGCCACAGGATTCCTGAAACGCCCTTGGCAGAGGGCCAGATCATGGTTTACCAGGTCCCCATTCCCGACCCGTTGCAGTTCATTGAGCCCCGGCGGCCTGAAGCTTCCAAGATGCATGCCTTTGCAGAATACGGCACCATGTATGTCAAACTCTACGAAGATATTGCCAAGCATGGCCGCATTGCGCTCTCCTTTGACTATCCGGTTCTGGTGAATCACCGGTATATCATGAGTCCCTCTCCCAACCCCAAATTTGACAACCCCAAACTCCACCAGTCCCCGGCCATTCACCTCTTTGGCGCGGGCCGGGAAAAGCGGATCTATGCCGTGCCCCCCTACACGGATGTGGTCAGCCTGGATTTCGACGATTTTCCCTTTGAGCTGGAAAAGTGGCAAAAAGCCTGCGCCATATGCGGTTCCAAAACATCGTTCCTGGATGAAATTCTCACCGATGACCAGGGCACCCGAATGTTTGTCTGCTCTGATACCGAGTACTGCCAAGAACGCAAGGAGGACCTATGACCCCTCTTCCCCCTAAGCTGCCCCTGTTGCGTGTCCAGAATCTCTCCAAGTTCTACGGCAGAACCATCGGGTGCAATAATATCAGTTTTGAGCTGGCCCAGGGCGAGGTTATCGGCATTGTGGGCGAATCCGGCTCCGGCAAATCCACCCTGCTCAAATGTATTGCAGGCACCGAAACCCCGACCAACGGCTCGGTTTTTTTCAACTCATCCTTTGGCTTTCTGGATCTGATCAAGGCCAATGAGATCCTGCTGCGCAAAATTGCCCGGACCCAGACCGGCTTTGTCACCCAAAACCCCAGGGACGGCCTGCGCATGAACATTTCGGCCGGCGGCAACATCGGAGAGCGCCTCATGGCCAACGGGATGCGCAACTACAATCAAATCCGGAAAATTGCCCTGGACTGGCTGGAACGGGTGGAGATCGATTCGGAACGTGTCAATGACCTGCCCTCCACCTTTTCAGGCGGCATGCAGCAGCGGCTCCAGATTGCCGCCAACCTGGTTTCCGATCCGAAAATTGTGCTGATGGATGAACCCACATCCGGGCTGGATGTTTCGGTCCAGGCCCGGCTCATTGATGTCTTGAGAAAACTTGTGGCCGGGCTGAAACTCTCCATGATCCTGGTCACCCATGACCTTGCCGTGGCCAGGCTGCTCAGCCACAGGCTCTATGTTATGAAAAACGGCCGGATCGTGGAATCGGGCCTGAGTGACCAGATTCTGGATGATCCCAGAGAACCCTATACCCAGCTTTTGGTCTCATCCATCCTTAAACCCTAAAGGTTCCTGCCATGAAAAATATGGACCCCATACTCTCCCTGATACACCTTCACAAGGACTTTATTTTCCACCACCAGGGCGGAACGCGCCTCTCGGTTCTGGACAATTTTTCCATGAAGTTCTACCCCTCCTGCACCAGCATCCTCACCGGCCCTTCGGGCGTGGGCAAGAGCACCCTGCTGCGTATGATCTATGCCGGTTACAGCACCCCCAAAGGCAAAATTCTGATCCGCCACAGGGGCAGGACCGTGGATATGGCATCTGCTCCGCCGGCATTGGTCTATGAGATCCGGCGGCATACCATCGGCTATGTGAGCCAGTTTTTAAGGGTGGTGCCCCGGGTATCTGCCCTGGATACGGTGATTGAGCCCCTGGTGGCCAGAGGGATCGCCGAATCCAAGGCAAAGGTGCGGGGAAAAGAGCTGCTGGAACGGCTGCGCATCCCGGAAAATCTTTGGGCCCTGTCGGCCACAACATTTTCGGGCGGTGAACAGCAGCGCATCAACATTGCCCGGGGATTTATCGCCCCCTATCCCGTGATGCTCCTGGATGAGCCCACCGCATCCCTGGATCCCAGAAATAAACAGACCGTTATTGATCTGATAACCGAAAGTGTGGATGCAGGCACCTGCGTCATCGGGGTCTTCCACGACAAAGCCGACCAGAAAAAAATCAAGGTCCGGGCCGTGAATATGGCCCCGGCAGACATCAGCCCACTGACTGAAAAACAGGAGGTACAGGCATGACGCTTCTTATCAAGGGCGGCCCGGTATTTGACGGCGAAAGCTTTATGCCCCAGGGCGCCGTCTTAGTGCGCAACGGACGCGTCGTTGAGGTAACCGGCGCCGGCAGCGGATCAGGTATGCATGCTGCCCCAAAAGGGCTTCATTCTCCCGGCGATCTGCACACCATCAATACCCAAGGCAATCTGATCATGCCGGGTCTCGTTGACCTTCACTCGGACAGTCTGGAGCGATCCATTGAAAAACGTAAAGGGGTATTTTTCGACGTTGAATTTGCCCTGCTCAACCTGGACCGGCACCTGGCCACCTGCGGCATCACCAGTTTCTTTCATGCCCTGAGCTTTGCCGACAACGAACTGGGCCTGCGCTCCCCTGCAACCGCCGCAGACTGCGCGAGAAAAATAAAGGCCTTTACCAATGCACCCCAGTCCCTGGTCCGGCACAACACACACATCCGCTACGAGGTGGGGTCAAGGCGCAGCTTTGAGATAATCCTCGAACTTTTGGATGAAGGGCTGGTGGACCTTGTCTCCATTATGGACCACACCCCGGGCCAGGGCCAGTTCAAATCCCTTACCGAATACATGACCTTTCACCTGGCCGAGTATGACCTGACCCGGGAGGAGATAGAGACCCGGGCCCGGGAGAAACAGAGCGGGAACCGGGAGGCCTGGGACATGGTGACCACCCTGGTAAATGCCGTCACGGCCCGGGGGATTCCCATGCTCAGCCACGACGACGACACCCCGGAAAAAATAGACCTGGTCCGGTCCATGGGGGTTAAGGCCACTGAATTTCCCGTATCCATGGCAGCGGCCGTTCAGGCATCAAAAACCGGGATGGCTGTTTTCATGGGTTCACCCAATTTGATCAGGGATGCCTCCACCAACGGAAATCTAAAAGCATCCCAGGTCCTTGAAACCGGTATGCTTACGGGCCTGGTTTCGGATTACTATCCGGAATCCCTGCTCCAGGCCGCCTTCAAGGCCGGCCGCAGAATCAATAACCTGCAAGTAGGCCTGGCTGCCGTCAC
>JAKSBO010000128.1 GCA_022361095.1 Desulfobacterales bacterium
GCCACGGAAAAGGATTTATGCATCAGGCGGTTGAGCAAGACCCCAGTGGTCCCCTCACTTACGGCCGTTTTATACGCCTTTTTCACCTGTCCCAGAATCTGGGGTTCCCCCACCACCATGGAATCAAGACTTGCGGCCACACAAAACAGATGGCGGACAGCCTCGTCATCGGTGTGAATGTAAAGGGATGACTTGAATTGTGAAACAGGCAACTGCTTAAGTTCGGAGATAAATGCCAAAACAGCATCAATTCGGCCGTTATTATCATCATCTCCGGATTTTGGAATATATAAAAATTCCAGACGGTTGCATGTGGAAAAAACCAAACCTTCCCTGATACCCGGATCCTGTTTTATAAATTCCAGAGCCGTTTCAATCTGTTCCTGGGAGAAAGCGAGTTTCTCCCGAAGTTCTACAGGCGCGGTCTTATGGCTGGCACCAATCAGAATTATCTTTGACATAATGGGTTAATCTGCGTCCTGTTTTTATTGGGTAAACCCCTGGTGATGCCCGCCAAGGAAAAAATTCACCCCCAGGAAGGTAAAAATTAAAACAACAAAACCAATTACGGACATAACCGCAGAATTACGCCCCCGCCAGCCCGAATAGAGCCGCAGGTGCAAAAGGGCCGCATACACCAGCCAGGCACCCAGGGAAAACACCTCTTTCACATCCCATCGCCAGAAACTGCCCCACACGGATCTTGCATAAATAAAGCCGGTGACAAGTCCAAAGGTCAACAAGGCAAAGCCTGTGGTAATACAGGTATAGGACACGGCATCCAAAAAATCCAAAGAGGGCAGCCGTTTGAAAAAGAATCCTGGACTTTTGCCTTTAATGCCCTGTTCCTGAATCAGATAAAGGATGCCTGCACCACAAGCCAGGGCAAGCATGGCCTCGCCACTGAAAATGAGTACAATATGCCCGAAAAAGAAAATGCCCTTGTATATCTTGTCCGGGGCCTTGGCTGCCTCGGGCAGAAAAATGGATGCAATCATCAGGACACTGATCATGGCGGCGGCATACACACCGAGAATTTTTAAACGGAACCGGTACTGGGTGTATATGAACATGGCGGCAAGGGAGAGGCCTGCCATAGACAGGCTCTGGCCGAGGGTGTAGATAGGCAGTCCGCCAAGTGCTGCGCTTTGCAGAACAATGGCAAACAGATGAACCACGGCCCCGACCCCCACAGCGCCGAAGGCGGTCTGCTGTATCCGATTTTTCTGGTAAAACAGATAACAGAAATATCCGGCGGTGCTGATCAGATAAAAGAATGTTGCACACTGCAAAAGGATAAAAGGAATATTCATAAACATTACAACTCCTTGGTGCCGAAATCGGGCATAAGGCGTTCCAGGCTGAAGCCATCATCCAGAACCTTGGCAAGCACGGCATCAATCTGCCGGGTTTGTCCTGCGGCAATTTTTTCAGGCAAATCGGCATCAAGCAGGGCACGAAAAATCTTGCGGTGCCCCTTGGGATCATGTCCCTGCTCCAGCAAAATGGCTCTGATACGGCCTAAAAGTGCTGCAAGAATGCCATATTCAGTGCCAAATTGCGCTTCAAGGGACATGCGCAGGCGTCTTGACAGGGCCGGGCTTGCCCCGCAGGTGGATACGGCAAACAACAGATCACCTCTGTCCACCACAGCCGGCAGGATAAAATCCCCTTTGTCCCGGCCGTCAGCAATATTGCACAGTATATTTTTCTTTTGTGCAGCCTGCCGTATCCCGGCATTTAACTGCATATTATCTGTGGCGGCAAAAGCCAGGCTCATGCCGTCCAGATCCGAATCTTCAAATTCTTTTTCTTTCAAGGTGATGGCGGACAACGATGTATTTAACAATTCATCTGAAAAACCAAGGCTGACAACAACAACCCGGGCCCCGGCCCGGGCAAGGCCCAACGCCTTTCTTGTTCCCACGGCCCCACCGCCTGCCACAAGGCAGCATCTGTCTTTAACATCTAAAAAAATCGGATAGTAATCCATCACATCATCCCTTATTCGCCCTTGTTTGAGCAGGGGGTTTAATATATATTGCCTGTTAGTTTTTTTCAATGTTTATCCTTTTAACAGCCATGGGCCGGCCTGACATAGCAACTGCCGGGCACAGCCCGCAACAAAACATGAAAGATCAGAGCAGCTTACCCGGATTTTTTTATAAAAGGGCATGCCGTGATTATTGATTCCCATACCCACCTTTTTTTTAAAGCCGTTGCAGAAAACAGAACACCGTTCTTTGAGGGCGAACCGGAATTTACCCTCTTATATGATTCTCCAAAGTCAAAAATCACAACGGCGGCTCAATTGATAGAAACCATGGACAAACATAAGGTAGACATCTCCGTTATTTTCGGATTTCCATGGCGTAACCCTGAATATACAAAAAGAAACAATGATGCGGTCATAGAGGCGGTTAACACCCACCCGAAACGATTGCGGGGCCTGGCCTGTTTTGATCTGGCCTGGGAAGATGCGGCAAAAGAGGCGGAACGCTGTATTGATGCAGGTCTTTCCGGTGTTGGGGAACTTGCCTTTTATTTGTCCGGTATTGATGACCGGGCCATCCGGCTTCTGGAACCTGTGATGGACGTTCTCAAACACAAGGGCAA
>JAKSBO010000099.1 GCA_022361095.1 Desulfobacterales bacterium
GGCCAGCCCATGGCTGTTTATAAGAAAGTCTGGGTAAGTTACTCAGATCTTTCAAGCTTTGTTGTGGGCTGTACCTGGCAACTGATATGTCAGGTCAGCCCGTGGCTGTTATAAGGAATTACAGCAAGCCTTATGCCAGCCTGCATTGGTTTTTTTCCGGATTATGCGGAAACAAAAATTTATTGGTAAAGGTTATATGAAAGACGCCTTTTTTGCAAAATTATTTATTGAGGGTGTCGTAAAAAGTCGGGCGCCTACCGGGTTATGACGCATGGCCAGACGCTTGGAATACTAAATGTATGCCTTCTGTTCCGGTAGAACAATAAATAAGAAACCGGAATATCGTGCCCGGGCACAATATTCCGGTAAAAATCGTCACTTTTGCCGTGGATCTGTCAAAACATTGACGGATCCATGACAAAGGGGGGCTTATGCAACAAAATGCAGCGATCCCTTATCATTTACAGCAGCGGTCTGAATCGTTAAAAGATCTGCAGCGCCTTCCTGGGCATCGTCATCGGCGCCTCCCCTTGCCTGCTTTTTTCTTCCTGAATGATTCCGGGTCCTGGCATCAGCCATGGATTGTTGGAAATCGCTGCTCATATCAACTTCGAAACTCTCAAGATTGATACCCGAAGAAGAGAGTATGGTTTTGATTTCATTAATATTGGCTGCCAGGATCTCTTTTGCTGACTGGTGCTCGGTAATTACGCTGACTTTCATGGAATTGCCGCTATGGTCGATATTCATATACACCCGGCCTAACTCAGGGGGTTTAAGTTGCATCCGGATGGTCTCATCTCCGGTATTGATCGACCGGACAATGCTTTTCCCCACCTGGCGGGTGACAAAGTCGGGCAGTGTGGATGTGGACGGCCGGCTTTGTTGTGTGTCGGAAGTGCCCACGGTTGAGGAGGAGGTGGATTTTTCCACGCCAAAAGCAAGGGCCTGGCTGTCTGAACTTTTCGATGTGGCCTCCCCTGACATGGCGCTGGTGCCTGGCCCCATCTTTTCGATTGCCATGGAGGTCTGTGATGTTGATTTCTTGGTTGTTCCTGCTGTGTCTGATGCATTGTTGGCTATTTTAGATGTACCGCCGGAATCGGCTGCCGCTGTTTGAACATCATTGGAGGCCTTGTTACCGCGCGCCTGGGCGTCGGCTGCCGTTTTTGCCTTCATCTGATCAATGAACTGAATCCGGATCCGCTCCTCAATTTCCTTGGCCATGGCTTCCGAATCTGAACCGGTCGTTATGGCGGAATCGACCGTCTCATTGCCGCCTTGGTGAATCGTCAGGCCGGAGAATAGCTGGTTAAGTGCTCCGTGCCGGTCCGCCTGTGTTGCAAATATGTCTGATGCGGTTTGTTCAGTTTGGTTCGGCTGGGTGGCTTCTAACCGGTTAAGTTTTTGGGCAAAGGCCTCAATTAAGGTGGCCAGGGTCAACGGCGACCCAGACGCTTCAATAAAAGAATCCAGATCCAGTTGTTTTAAAAGGGTCGTATATGCATCGTCTTCAGCATCTGTCTGATAGGTTGAACCGGATTCATTTGCCCTATCCAAAAGCTGCTTTAGTTGTTCGATGAATTCATCAAAATCAAATCCCCGGGACCCTTCTGAGACTTGATCCATAATGACGTCAATTTCCTGCTCATCCACCCCCATCATTGACAAAAGGGATTTAATATAGGGCAGATCAGACGTGGGCATGAGGGTTTCTGCCTGGGTGATGTCCTCTTCTTCGGCAAGGGGCAGTTTAAATAAGCCATCCATGAAATCGGATACGGATATCAGGCCGGCTTCCGATTCAAGGGCCAGGGTCAAATCCGACATTAATTCTTCAACTGAAGCCGGGTCAAAACCTGCCTGAACAAGCAGATCGCCAAGGGCTTCAAGTCCGGCTTCATCCAAAGATAGATTGTCCAGATCGCCATTGGAAAGGGATAAAAGCAGATTCTTTAATTCGGTGAGAAATTCGGTGCCTCCGCCATTTTCAAGCGCTTCTTCAATATCTGAAACCTTTTGCTTCGTTGTTCGGACAGCAACGTTAGCTTCTTCAACCGTGGACAGATTGGCTTTTTGAGACGTGTCAAGCGTAGCGTCCTCCGATTGTACACTGCGCGCCTCCGAAGGTGCGGCATACGTGTCTTTGGCAGCAGCATCGCCTCCACTTGTGCTTTTCCTGTCCGAGGCCTGCTGCATGCTTTTGTCCAGCTGTCCCTGAAATGCAGATACCGCAGTGCCACTGTCTGTGGATGCCGTGCTGCTGTTGGTTGAACCCATGAGGGTGTCCGAAGAGTTTCCTGTCAGTAACGCATTGATGTTTGACGTATTGGATACCATGACTCACCTTTAATTTAATAGGTTAGGAAATTCTATTTCCTACCGGCTGAGAGCGCTTAAGCTTACAGCCCGCCCAAAGGGCGTTAATTTATAGGCCTTTTTCTTTTGGCCGCCTCTAATAATTGCCTTTTGGCTATGATTGCTTCGTTGCAATAAAATTTTAATTATTAGAGGCACCCTTTTGTTGTACTGTTTACTTTACTCTCAAAACAGCAATCATCATGCCAATGAATTGGTTGTTGTGGAATGTGAAGTGTTTTCAGGTGGTTATTGTTTGTGTGCCGGTGTGTGAAATTAGAAATGATACCGCCGGCTAGGGCAGGAATTTCCCATAAAAGAAATGACAAGGGAAAGAATTACCTGTTTTTCCGACATCTATCCCGGCCCCGCCGGGATAGACGTCGCGTTGACCCCAATATTGCAGAAGTCATGAGGATCTCACGCACAGTGAATTCTTGATTTAGCAGTATACATCTCTTTTGTCCGTGCATATCAACTGCTTTCATCATTTTCATAAAAATTTTATGCAATGTCGGGGTGGACACAGATTAAATTTTGGGTACGGGATTCCCCTCAATGCTGATACCCCTGGATTGCTCCACATCCTGGGCAGACATGACAATATCCTGGAGTTCCCCTGCCATAAATTTTTCATACCCGGCCAGATCCATAAGCCCATGGCCGGACAGGTTGAATATAATGGTTTTTTCCTTTCCTTCTTCTTTGGCCTGCTTGGCGGATCGGATGGCGCAGGCCACGGCATGGCAGGTTTCAGGCGCCACAAGCAGGCCTTCGGTGCGTGCGAACATCAGGCCTGCCTCATAACATTCCAGCTGCTTGATGGCCATGGGGCTCATCAGCCCGGCTTCAACGGCATGGGAGACCAGGGGGGCCATGCCGTGGTATCTTAACCCGCCCGCATGGATGGGGGCCGGGATGAATTTATGGCCTAAAGAGTGCATGGGCAGCATGGGCGTCATCTGGGCCACATCCCCGAAATCGTATGAAAACGGGGTTGCCGTAAGCGTTGGGCATGAGGCTGGCTCCACGGGAATGATCTCAATATCTTCCCCGTTGATTTTATCCAGGACAAAGGGGAAGGCCAGGCCAGCAAAATTGGAACCGCCCCCGGCACATCCGATCACGGTGTCCACTTTTTTTATGCCGAATTTGTCCAGCTGTTTTTTTGCTTCAAGCCCGATAATGGTCTGGTGCAGCATCACATGGTTGAGGACGGATCCCAGTGCGTAACGGGTCTTTCCTGTTTCATCGCTGACGGCCGCTTCAATGGCCTCTGAAATGGCAATACCTAATGAACCTGGTGTATCCGGCATTTTTGCCAGGATATCCCGGCCCACCTGGGTTTCATTGGACGGACTTGCAATACATTTTCCGCCCCAGGTCTGCATGAGTGATTTTCTGAAGGGCTTCTGGTCAAAGCTGATCCTGACCATGAACACCTTGCACTCCATGTTCAGAAGGGCGCAGGCATGGGACAGGGCAGAGCCCCACTGGCCGGCCCCGGTTTCCGTGGTCAGGCTTTTGATGCCGAACTCCTTATTGTACCAGGCCTGGGCAACGGCGGTATTGGGCTTATGGCTGCCGGCCGGGGAAACGCTTTCGTTTTTATAGAAAATTTTTGCCGGTGTGCCCAAAGCCTTTTCCAGGTGTATGGCCCGGTGCAACGGGGAGGGTCTCCACCGGTAAAGCAGGTCCAGGATCCCTTCGGGGATATCGATCCAGCGCTCTTGGGACATCTCCTGTTCGATCAGGTTCATGGGAAACACGGCGGCCAGCATATCCGGACTGATGGGTTTGCCGTCCTGTCCCAGGGGCGGATTAATGGTTCCGGGCAGATCTGCTGCCAGGTTATACCATTGGCGGGGAATTTCATCTTCGTTTAGAAAAATTTTAGTGGGCATATGATCCGGCTCCTTATTTTATTGTAGATATAGATATTCATTCATTGCACAATCGTGTTTCTGTAAAAAGAAACAAACCAGTCGTTTCTATAAGGAGAAGCGAACTATGTCAAGATTTAACTAATGCCCGGCCGATTTATACCCGACAAAATTTACAGGTTTTGGTTCAGACATTAACTCGTGTGAATTCGGCCGGGTCACCACCGGGGCAAAGAACCGAAAAGTACTCCCCGCACCGTGTTTGCTTTCTACCGTAATAACGCCGTTGTTTGCCTGGGCAATGCCCAGAACAACAGGCAAATCAAGCCCTCTCCCGGTGGCCTTGGTGGAAAAAAACGGATCGAATATTTTTTCGATGTTCTGCGCCTCAATGCCACAGCCAACATCGGCAACCGCCAGGCAGGCATAGTCGTCCCGGTCGGGCGACCAGTCCACAGGGAAACGATATTTTTTCGGTATTTCGTTGGCCGTGAAGGTCTTTACGCTGAGATGGATGGTGCCTTTTTTTTGATAGGATTCTGCGGCATTGGTAACGAGGTTGGTGGCAAGCTGCTGAATTTGATTTTCATTCCCATAGATTATGGGGCCTTGGACTGGAAGGTCTGCTTCCAGAGCAATATTGACCGGCAATGAGGCCCGGAAAAGAGGCAGGGTCATACTGCAGACCTTGCCCATATCTATTTGCATTTTCCCCAATGTATTTTTTCCAAGGTAGGTCAGCATCAAACCATTTATTTGGGCCGCATTTTGTGCGGTTTCCATGGATTTTATAATATGTTTGGTGGGGGGGGATTCCCCCCTGTCAATTATTTTAAGGCTCAGCTCCAGATTCCCCATAATGGCCATCAAGTGATTGTTGAAGTGGTGAACAATGGCACCGGCCATACGGCTGAGACTTTCCTGTTTTTTGAGGTGCCAATTTTGAATCCGGAGTTCCTCCATATCTTTAGTCACTTTTTTTTGCTCGGTGATGTCATGAATAATGGAGTGAAGATATTGCCGCCCGTTTATATTGACACCGCTGCTGAATACCTCAACGTCGCGTATCGAGCCGTCAGCCAGCCGGTGCTGAAAATTGAAAAGAATGCGTTTCTGAATTTTTGCATTTCCCATCAGCTTTTTGATTTCATCAGGCGGTTTTATGTTGATTTGATCAATATTCATTTGTGTAAGTGTGCTGCAAGGCCATCCATAGAAATCCGCCGCAGCCTTGTTCGCCGAAATAATACACCCTGTATCCGGATCAATAATGAGTTTTACGGCTGCATGATTATCAAACAGATTTCGAAATGCCTGTTCACTTTTCCGCAGCTCTTTTTCTGCAATTTTGCGATCTGTAATATCCCGAACAACGGCAAGAATGTAAGGCTTTCCATTTTGATGGAAGATATTTGAATTTATTTCAACGGGGAATGTCTCCCCTGATTTTTTGATATGAAACGTTTCAAAAACCAGCTGCCTTTTTTCCAGCAATTTTTTTCTGTAATTGGGCTCGGCATGCCCATTAACATCAGGTCTGGCTGTTATGTCCGGTGCCGAAAGATTCATTAACTCGTCATGGGTATACCCATATCGTTTACATGCGATATCATTAACTTCAACAAAGGGGGCAAACCCGTCTTTTTTTAAAGGATGGATGAATATTGCGTCGTTGATTGAATTGAAAAATGTTTTTATTCTCTGCGATTGTTCGGAAAGATCATCTGCTGCCGTTTTAGATACCGTAATATCTGTCTTTTCGGAATATACTATTTCCTCTTCACTTTCAGAACACCATGACCGTTTGATTTTTTTTAATAGTGATTTAAACAAAGTATTTTCGTTACCGAGAAAGTTTACGATTTTTATCGATCAGTTTTTTTATAAATGCGGTATCTGTGCCGCTGTCTTCCTTACGAGTTTAAAAATAGAAATGCAAAAAGATAAATTAACATAAAATCAATAAACGTTCCTAATACTTTTTTTACTTCCTTTCTTAAACAGCCACAGGCTGACCTGCTATATCAGTTGCAGGGCTTAGCTTACAACAAAATATAAAAGATCTGTGCGGGTTACACAGATCTTTTAATCTTTGGCTGTCTGCCGGGTCTGTATGTCGATGGACCCTAGTTTCTGATCAGATCAAGAATGGCTTCAATATCTGCCACGGCTTTCTCCCGGCTGACCTCCTGCCATCCTTGCTCCCGGATGCGGGTCAGCTCTTTGAGAAACCTTCCCAGGGACTGGGTGTATTTTGCAGAAAGCCCTAGGCCGTCGGTCTCTCTGCCTTTAACTTCACCACTTTCACGGCGCTGGGCCTGGACTTCGTTAAAGGCCTTGTTAATGGATTTTTCTCCGGACTGAACCTGTTCCTGGATGTCGGGACTGCCGTATTCCATCACCTTTCTGGCTTTGTCCACCTTTTGGGGGCTGATGCCCAGCTCCTTGGCCCGGATTTCGTTTTCCGCCTTGCGCGTGGTTTTTTCACCGGCTGCATTTTTTTTGTGTATATTATCCAAAAGCGCCAGGCACTTTACAATATCATCGTCGGACATGTTACGCCGGTTCCGCTGGGCATGGAAGCTGTAAAGCAGTGCGTCATCCTCATCTTCAAAGGATTTGTATACCACCGGCACCTGATCCAGCCGGGTTTTTTTTGCCGCTGTAAATCGGGTGTGACCGTCCACCAGTACATTGTGTTCTTTCCAGACCACCAGGGGGAATACCGGATCAAACCCATTGACCTCCATGTTCTGGCTGATGGCAGCCAAGGTCTCTTCCTGGATGGGGAACAGTTTTTTAAAGGGGTGCCGGATGCTTAAGGCGTCAGGGCTTACAAAGGTTGTGTTTAATTCCATTATTTTTCCTGAATGATGGGGGTTGGGCTATGGCTGAAGGCCTAACGTCTCTTTGATGGTTTGGATTCCTAACTTTGCAACAAACCGGGAGGTTCTCCTCTTGGCCGGGGCAGTGTTACAGTAAAAATCTAAAAATTTTCGGCAAAGCTCAAGGGCTTGTTGCGTGGACAGCCCTTTTGCCAGTTCATCAGCAATTCTGGGTTTCATGCCGGAATTGCCGCCCACAAAGATACGCCAGCCTTTGGGGGTGCCGATAAATCCGATGTCCCTCAACCGCGATTCTGCGCAACTGAAGGTGCAGCCGGAAATACCCAGTTTGATTTTGGCCGGGGTTGGCATGGAACCGTATTTTTCCTCAAGTATCCGGGCAAGTCCTAACGCATCCTGTTTGCCGAATTTGCACCACGTTGTGCCCGGGCATGCCTGGACATAGTGTCCGCCGGTTCTGAAAGGCATGGCCTCGCACAGGGCGTGAATTTTATCCCGGCTCAGCCCATAAAATCCAATGCGCTGTCCCGAGGTCAGCTTTACTGCCGGAACCTCGTAGGCCCGGACAAGTTCAGCCATTTTTTCCAGATCCCGGGCGCTGAGCTTTCCGGAAGGGGGCGTGATGCGCGCTGCAAAGGTTTTACCGTCCCGTTGCAGGATCACACCGGGGGGGAGGGGTTTTTCTTCTGACATATTATGTGGTCTCCGATGGCTTTGTAGCAGCCTGTTAGGTCGTTATTTGTACTCAAACTTCGATGAAGTATAATTAGATATTTTTAAAATTCAAGGGCTCACGCCTCTTTTGGTTTTGGTCTGCCGGGCTTGTTTGAACCGTCTTTCCCAATCCGTATGCACTGACGCAAAGCACAGGGGGACCGCCCAGGTCCGCTGCCTTGAAAATCCGGACCGATACATATATAAATTAAGAAAAATTTAATAC
>JAKSBO010000622.1 GCA_022361095.1 Desulfobacterales bacterium
AAGGGCCAGAAATCAAAGATATAGACCATCCAGATCATCATGATGAGCCACCAGCGGCAGTACATATACCCGATATAGGGGGTATACATCCGCATCAGACCCCGTGGATCCTGAAAAATCCACCATGTCAGGTAAAACACCCCAAGGGTGAATCCTAGACTGACCAGGGCCGGAACCGGCCCTGCCCATCTCTTGACAAGCTTGCGCTCCTCAAGGTATTGTTCGCCAAACCTTTCCATAACGCCTCCTTTATATTTGTGTTGGGGGTATTTAGGGATCAGGTTGGGGCGGGGCGCGAAGATGTCCAGTCGCAGCGCTCCGTCCGTCCCTGATATCAGGGGAAATTCCCTGTTGTTATTCATTGGGGCTAGATCATTTTGTCTCTCCTGCCACCGGGGGCGGGCCCATGCGGGCGGCCAGGATTTTACAGACCTCTTCCTGGTCGGTTTCGGGGTCCAGCCCCAGGCGCCGGGCCTCTTCCGCCATGAGTTCCGCCGGAAGGTCCGACCGGATGTCCGGAACCGCCCGGGCCGGGGAATGATTTTCCACGGAGACCAGGACCGGCCCCACTAGGTCTGCGGCGGACCGGAGGCATTGTGAAAAAAAACTTCGTCTTTTTAAATCCATTATCATACGACCCTTTTCTGTTCTGACGTCACCAAGGTGTCGGGCAGGGTGTTTTTATCCAGGGGGAGAATTTGCCCCAGGTTCCGGATATAGTCGGCAGTGAGGGCCCCGGCCTTTTCCCGGTCCTTTTTTTTCAGCGCATTGAGGATATTTACGTGGCCGGCAAAGAGGGGCTCCCTGTTTTTACGGTCCACATTAAAAAAAGATTGAAACGGCTCCATGTCCACGGCGTAGATCTCTTCAAAGGTCCTTGAAATGATCGGGTTGCCGGTGCCCAGGGCAATGAGCCGGAAAAAAGCCAGGCTTTCCATCCAGAATTTCATGGGATTTTTTGAAAATATGCTCCGGCCCAGGGCCACATTGACTTGCTGTAAACGGTCGATCTGGGAGGCATCCATGCGCCGGCAGGCCAGGGCCGCCATGGGGGGGAAAAAAAGGATGGCTGTTTCAAGCTGCGCCGCCATGGCCTGGTCCGGTGAGCCGTCCCCGGCGGGTTCCGCAACAGGGCTGAAAAACCGGGTGTTCAGGTAGGTGCCGCTGCCCTTTTTGATCCGGACCAGCCCCCGGCCTTCAAGGATGTGCAGCAGATGCCGCAGGCTGTTCCGGCTGACCTTCAGGCGCTTTGCAAAATCGCGCTCCGCAGGCAGCTTGTCTCCGGGCTGAAGATTCATCTCCCGGATGTATGATCTCACCTGTTCCAAAAGTGATGCCTGTACCAATTTATTTTCCCGTTTCTTTAATTTGTATTTTGGTACAATAGATAACCGCGCCTTGATATCAAGTCAAGGGTTATCGGTTATCTCGAAATAAAAAAACCTAAATTGGTGCCACCAATTTTGAAAGAAAATCCGGCAGATTAAGTCTCTTTGGGCCGGCAAGACTTAGGAACGACAGGAACGCCGCCAGTTGCGGATTGCGTTGTTCATAATGCCGAGCATGTCTGAAAATTCTTCAGGGGCCTGGTCCGTAAACCGGCCCGGCCGGGTTGAACAGAAAATGAGTACCGTGCGGAGCACGGAGCGGCTGTAAAAGGGCACGGCAAAATAGGATCTGATGCCCATGGGAATAAACAAAGCCCAGTCAATGGGCTTGATGCTGTCCTGGGTGTCATCCACCACCACCCAGTCCAGGGCGTAGCGGATAATGTCTTCGGCAATGGTCCCTTTATAGGAAAAGGTCTCAGGCCCGGGCATACCGGAAAATGCCGGGCCGGCGCCATATACCTTGACCTTGTTTTTGCGGACATAGACATCGGAGAAAAGAATGGCGTCATATCTGCCTGCGGCCAGGGGGCTGGCCAGGCAGGCCTCCATGATCCCGGTAATGTCTGTCTGACTTCGGACGGCTTTTTCAAGGCTCTGCAGATCAGCGGATTGGGATGGGATTTCCCTTGCATCCGGCGCCGGTGACGTGACGGGGGCCTGGAGTGAGACACGCACCAGTTTGGTCTTTTTATGAACCAGGAAGCGGAAAACCGCCTCTGCCTTGACCAGGGTTTTTTTGTTTCTGGATTGAAAGGTCAGCCTGCCGTGCCATTTACGGGTCAGGGGAAGTTTGTTTAAAATCCGGTCCAGGGGTTTCAGGCTGATGTCCCAGTACAAGGACTCAAAGGACAGGTGACGGTAATCCGTCTCGGTCAGACCGAACATCCGGTTTGCAGAAGCGTTGGCGCAGACCAGAGTTGCGGATTCATAATCGATGAGAAATACGGGATTCTCTGCATCCTCTATGATCAGCCTCAGTTCAAGGTCTGTGTCCAGCACGCCTTTTATAACGGAGACCGTGTCGTCGGCATTGAGCAGATATCCGTAGTAGTAGGCGGGGTCCCTCCTGTTGACCGCCCCGGTGAGTTTGAGCCAGGAGATTTTTCCCAGACCGTTTTTAACCCGGAAAACCGTTGCAGCGGTTTTGCCCTCTTTGACCGATTCCATAAAAATTTCAAAGAGCCGGATATCCTCGGGCAAAAGGGCCTGATTCCGATAATTGTCATTTTTCATCAAAAGGCTGCCGTCAACACCCGGCGCCACATCGGTGTTGTCGTTGAAAAACATGATCCTGGCCTTCAGGATCTCAATGCGCCACAACAGGGCGGGAAAGTCATTGATGAACCCGTAAAGGGCGTCAATGGAAATGTCTTTTGGATCACTTTTGGAATGGGTCAAGGTTCGTCCCGATTTTATGGGTTGATATTCGTTCTCCTGTCATCATTGTTTATGTTTAGGAAAACTATTCTGGTTTACCCGGATGAAATAATCAAAGCGGTTCAACCGTTCAGATACGTTATCCGGTTGATCCGTGGTCTTGCCTTTTTCAAACGCTATCAAACATTTTCTGGTAACATGGCTGAACCCGGAGCTCTCTTTTTAGATCAGGTTTAGGCATTTATATTTTCCAGGTTGCTTTTAAACTATTGAAGTTATTTCATTTTACAGAGATCAGATTACCATCGTGTAAACGTGTCCGCTGGAAAACTTTTAGAGGCTTTGTGGCCAAAACGCAACAAAAAATTTCCGGGTGAACGCTTCCGGGGCATCGTGTTTGTTAGAACAGTTAAGGTTCCTGCTCATACTGTAAATCAGAGATTTCCCCTCTTTTTTTACGGCCTATGGGCAAAAAAAGAGGGGGCGGCTTTTCTGTCTGCCTGCTTTGTTGTCTCTGTAAAAGGTTCAAACCCCCGTATTTAGACGGGCAGCATTGTGCCGGCAGTTGTTTTATATTTCTTTGCATGGAATATCGGCAAAACAGTGACGGATGACCTCGTTGGTGGTTTTGCCTTTGGCATTCTGCCCCGGCATCCCGGTGCTTTAGCGTCGAATAGATAAAATATTGCAGCCAACAAGATCCCATGATACAAAACCGGTATGGCAAACAAACTTCACCACTCCCATGACAAGCTGTTCCGGGAAACCTGGAGCGACCTGAGCAATGCCAAATCATTCCTGGAAAACTATCTACCGGCACCGCTTCTAAAACTTGTGCAGCTAGATACCCTCGAGATATGTAAAGACTCCTTTATTGAAAAAGACCTGAAAGATTTTTACTCCGACCTGCTTTACAAAATTCAAATCGGCGAGACACAAGGATTTGTGTACTTTCTTTTTGAACATAAAAGTTATACGGACAGTCTGATACATCTCCAGCTCATTGAATATATGGTTAAAATCTGGCGGCTTGAGCTCAAGCAATCCAAAAGCCGTAACCTGTCCATTGTAATTCCTTTGGTTTTATACCACGGCAAAGATAAATGGGCGGTGGATAAACGGTTTGCATCTCTTTTTAACGGACCGGCGAAAGAACTTTCCGGCTATATTCCGGATTTTGAATTTATCCTGTTTGATCTATCTCAATATACAGACGATCAAATCAGAGGAACAATAATGGCACGGGTGACCATGCTCCTGCTCAAACATATATTTGAGTCGGATATGGCAGACAAGTTACCCGGCATTTTCATATTGTTAAAGGAGCTGTCCGAGCAGGAAACAGGATTGCAATATTTTGAATCCTTGATAAAATATGTATTCAGCAACGTTGAGGATATTACAACAGAAAAATTTCATACACTCGTATCAAATGCGTTGTCTGAGGAACAAGGAGGTCTGATTATGACATTAGCAGAACAATTAAGAAAAGAAGGACATGCTAAAGGACTTGAGCAGGGGATAGAACAAGGGCTTGAACAAGGACTTGAGCAAGGGCTTGAACAAGGGCTTCTTGAAGGCATTGAACTGGCAGTGAGTATTAAGTTCGGCGACGGTGATGACTGTAAAACGATTATAGCAAAAATCAAAACCATCCAGGATATCAACCGACTGAAAGCGTTGAAAGGGAAAATCCTGTCTGCTAAATCAGTCCCCGAATTAATGAAGTCAATTGAAAACTAGAATCCAATAAAAATGAGTTATTCTTAAATGCCTGTTTGCCTCCAACTACATCAATCAAACCTGTTGTAAGGATACGTTGAAGAGGGTATTTATTCCAACCTGCCGCCTTAATCTGCCAAGCTAAGTGCCGACATCTTTTCCTGTGACGTCTTGTTCGCCTCAGGTGCCATTCCGGCACAGGCCAAGGTCACAACGCCACACAGGCATCTTGCTTTTTCACACGCTGTTTATCGTCTCCTCCTCCAAGTAGGTCAGGACCTGAACCATTCGGAAATCCAGTGCATGAGATAGTACTCGATAGTCCAGTTTTTAGGGAATTTGTTCAAATTCAAGGCGGAAACAATTTTTAACCGGAGGAATATACAATATATTTTGAGGATTAAAAATTTTACCCAACGCCGAATTTGGGCAAATTAACAAAAACTGGATCATCGAGTTTTAAAAATCTTATAACCAGCGAACAAATATATTATTTTCATCACAAATCCTATTTAAACATTGACATAAAAACAATGATATGGTTCTCATAACTTCATGCCTAATGACTTAAAATCTATCGAGGAGAATATCCGCTATTTCCGACAATTGCGCAACCGGATACCGGCACCATTGGCATCAAAAATCGGGATTCAGGAAGGGCCGCATCCACACAAACAGACACCGCCCATGTACCCATTGAACCGGATGTATCAGTTCCCCAAAAACCGTTATTATTAGCATGCAGAGAACTTTGGACGGACTCTCTTTCTTTAAACCCGTAGACCAAAACGCCTTTTTTTTCATCAATGTCCGAAAAAATCCGGAAAAACAATTGTTCTATCTTGCCACTGAATTGGGTAAAATCCTGATCTTCAATCAAATGACAATTCGAAAAGAGACATTTTTTCCAGATACAAACTCAGCATCCGAGCCCCGGCCCATCAATCCCGATCGTGCCGCTAACCATTTCGCCGCCACCATTCTCGTACCTGAAAGTACCGTACGAGCTACCGTGGGCCAGATAGATATCACACCTGACACCTGGAACTGGGATCTTATTCTGCGCATCAAACACAGGTTCGGTATCTCCACGGAAGCGTTTAACTACCGGCTTAAAAAACAGAGCCTGATCACTGAAGAATCAACCAATACTTACATACATAAAATAAAGACCCACTACAAACAAACCGGTTTTGGCGAACATGATGCTTCCCGCCGGATACTGAACGCCAACGGGCGATTTTTGCCCCTTTGGTGGCAGCAGGCAGAAATGGCACCGCAAAACAAGAGACAGAACGAATTTATACCATGGTTGCCCTTTAAAGCCACCCCACATCAAAAAAAATCATAAATTCAGCATGTTAACAAAAGGAAAAGCAGTGGGAACAAAAAAATATTACGCCCATA
>JAKSBO010001116.1 GCA_022361095.1 Desulfobacterales bacterium
AAGGAAAAAACCACAGAAAATCACCCCCATCGCTTTTAAATCTGTCGGTAAAAGGGGTGTTATCCCTTGCATGTTTTTTTCTGCCTGCGTTATTTGCCGCGCCCATCGCCCTGGCTCTGTCTGCACCTGTGATCCTGGACGGACTGGCCTGCCTTTGGAATCGCAAGCTTAAAGTGGAGGTCCTGGATGGGGCCGCTGTGGCGTTTTCCCTTTGGCGGCGGGATTATTTTACGGCCACGACCATTGTCGCCCTGCTTGCCCTGGGGGAGTATTTTGAAAAAATCAGTGAAACAAAAACCACGGGATTACTTAAAAGTCTGCTAAAACCCCAGACCGACAAAATCTGGATAGAAAAGGACGGCCAGGAGATCCAGATTCCCTTTGAGGAGGCGGGGATCGGCGACCGGGTGGTTTGCGGGCCCGGTGAAATGATTCCCCTGGACGGCCGGGTGGTGGACGGAGAGGCTGCCGTTAATCAAAGTTCAGTGACAGGGGAATCCGTACCCGTCCATGTCAAGCCTGGGGATCAGGTTATTTCAGGTTCCGTCATTGAGGAGGGGCGTATTATTTTTGAAGCCGTTCATGTGGGGGCCGAAACGTCCGTGGCAAGGATTTCCAAATTCCTGGAAGACTCCTTGCGGTATGAATCCGATTCCCAGAAGAGAAGTGATGACCTGGCAGATAAACTGGTGCCCCTTACCTTTGGCTTGGGAGTCGGTCTGTTTGCCCTGACCCGGGATCTGGAAAAAGCGGCAGCCGTACTCACCGTGGATTATTCCTGCGTGATCAAACTGTCCAGCCCTGTTGCCGTCCGCGTGGCCATGCATACTGCGGCCCTGCAGGGCGTGCTGCTTAAAGGTGCCCAGGCTGTGGACAGTCTGGCCAGGGTGGACACGCTTATTTTTGATAAAACCGGCACTTTGACCCGGGGTGAACTCCAGGTCACGGACATATTCAGTGCCCAGGGGCTTGACGATAATCAGCTTCTTGCCCTGGCTGCCTCTGCCGAGGAACATTATGCCCACCCCGTGGCTGCTGCCGTGGTGGGCGCGGCCCGGGACAGGGGGCTTGTCCTTTCCCCCACCAGCCAGGTGGACTTTATCGTCGCCCACGGGGTCTCCGCCTATATTGACGATCTCAATGTTCTGGTGGGCAGCCGGCACTTTATAGAGGAAGATGAAGGTATTGACTGTTCAGGTGCTGATAAAGCCGCGCTTGATTTTCAGAACGAGGGGAAAAGCCTGCTTTATGTGGCCCGGGACGGGAAGCTTGAAGGCGTTTTAGGGCTGCGGGATGAGCTTCGGCCCGAGGCGCCGGCCGTGCTTGCCGGACTTAAGGCCGCCGGTATTAAGAAAATTATCATCCTCACCGGAGATACGGAACGTACGGCCAATGCCCTGGCCGCTTCCCTGCCGGATGTGGACGAGGTGTATGCAGAGCTGCGTCCCGAGGATAAAGCCGAAATTGTGGTCCGGCTTAAGGATGAAGGCTGTATCCTGGGATTTACCGGAGACGGGGTGAACGATGCCCCGGCCCTGGTCTCCGCTGATGTGGGGATTTGCCTGCCCTCGGGTGCGGACCTGGCCAAGGAGTCTGCCCAGGTGATCCTGCTCAAGGAAGATTTGAACACCCTGCTCACTGCCCGGCTGATTGCCCTGCGCTGTCAGGAAACCATAAAGCAGTCCTTTGTTTCCGCGGTCTCCTTTAATTCTTCCTTTTTAGTCCTGGCCTCCCTGGGATGGCTCCGTCCCGTTGCCGCAGCAATCCTTCATAATGTATCCACCGTGGGTATTATAGGGTATGCCGGAATGCGGGAAAAACAGCTTATTGATTACTCCCCAGGCATAACTGAAGAGGCTGAATCGTCCTGAGGTTTTAAACCACGGACTACACGGAAAGACACGGAAATAGATTTGATTTTTGAAAAAGATATTTATCTCTATTAAATGCGTTGCGAATTAATTTTCCGTGCTTTCCGTGGCTTCCGTGGTTATACAATAGTTAACCAAACAGTTGAATTCAACAAAAAGAGGGAAAAATGTATTCGTCATTGCTTGATGCACCGGTAAATACGGAACTTGTACTGCTCGAAGTCACCAATCCTGTCCTGGAAAAATGGCTGCAACGCATGGGGCTGTTTACCGGTGGGCACATTATCCGGCAGGACGAAGATGTTAATTTTTATTCTGTTCGTGTGAACGGGGAAAATGGCGATGTGGTTATCCCGGCAGGTATGGTCATGAAGCTGTATATCCATCTGGAGTCCGGGGAAAAGATTCCTTTGAACCAGATGAAAAAAGGCCAGGAAGGTCATGTGGAGATTCATTCCGGCGGCCCGTTCATTGAAAAGTCCCTGGCGAAATTAGGCCTTCCCGTGGACGGTAATATCCGTTTTGTCCACGCTTTGCCCCATATGGATTACCTGGTCCTGATTAACCGGAGGGAAAGGACCCGCCTGTCCGAAGGGGAGGCCGCAAGGATATGGGGGCATTATCCGGGAATGGATGCGACCCAGTTCTATTTTGCCAGAAAAAACCTTGATTTCGAGGTTACCGAAGTGATGGGCGGCCCAAGGGGCATTAAGCATTTGGAAACCCATGGGGTGACTGTGGGTGCCAAGCTGATGCTGGAATCCATTGACCAGGCCAACTCCCTGCAGGCGCACGGACCGGCAAACACACCGGTCACCATTTTAAGTCCGGGCGGACTGCGCCTGTTTCTTACGCCTGAAAAAGCCGGCGCAGTCATCGTCCGGACTATGACTTGATATGTGTCTTGGTTTGTGTACGACCGAAAACCGTAAATTTTGCCGATGACGTAGTTGGCCGCAAATTTTAATCCTCGAAATATGCTATGTATTCCAAAGGTTTTAATTTACGTCCGCCTTGCACTCAACAAAAATTCCAGGTTTTCGTTCAGACACTAATTTGATGATGCGTCTGCCTCTGTTCTGGCTTCCGTCCACAGGGTACCGTATTTATCTTTGGCTTTTCCCATATTTTCGGAAACGCATTTTTGTGTTTTATAAACCGCTTTCATCGTCCCTTTAATCATCCGGTCAGACAAGCTTGGTTTCGTAATATCCTCTTCTGCCTTTTTGCCGGCTCTTTTTCCTACTTTATAAGTAATATAGCCTGCGGCACCGAGGACGACCCATCCTGCAGGGTTTGCGACTAATGGCGCACTCATTGGAAGACCCATTATTTTTTCCTTTATGCAGTTGTTTTTGTTGTTTTTGACTTATCTTCTGTGTCCGGGGGCTGGGTAATCTGGGAGGCCGCAACCTCGTCCTGTCCCTTTTTCTTGCCTGCTTTGTACAGGGCATATCCGCCTACGCCGAGAATGACCCAGCCTAGAGGAGACGCGGTTAATGGTAGATAAAACATCAAAGCCCTCCTTTCTATATATTTTTTTGGTTATCGAAATTATAGATAGTAAAATAGTTCCAATATTTTTATATATAATCTTGAAAAGATAATTTGTCAACTATTTAAATTTATTGGATATTTTAATATAGACTAACATGAGATATAAAGGAATAAATGTTTGAGAATGCTAGTATGTGATGTGTATATTGTAATAAAATAAGTGAAAACTTATTTACTTGTCGTTCAATGTCATTAACTCAACGGGTCATTAACTTAACGGATCGGCTGATATCCATAATGGAAACGATCGCCCCTGTTATTAAAATGTCTCGGATACTTTCGGCCCGGTCTTACCGGTTCAATGGTTTTCACCACGATCTCATGAATATCGGATAGCAGCTTTTTCACAGTTTATAAAGGCCGGAAGCCGTACCGATTTTCCTCCGGCTGTGAAACGTCAGGCGGTGACGCCGCAGTGGCGCTGCTGCGGGCGGCCATGCCAAGGGTGCCGGGGCAGCGGACAAAACCAATCAGTTCATGTAAAAATGTCCATAAAAATCATCATAATTCATATTTACACTCCCCCGGCGCCTGATTTATAAGCCCGGGATATCCGGGGAACGGCCCCGGCCATCTGACTGCCCTTGGAAAGGTGATTTAAAATTTGAAGCGGATATTCCTTGCATGGCTGGCCCTGGGCCTTCTGGCATCATCGGCACCCTCCGGAGCCGGAGAGGTGGTGCCGGACCTGCCGGCAATAACCATTCTTGAAACGGTCCTGACCCATCACCCTGGCGTCCAAAGGGAGCAAGAGGCCCTCCAGGGAGCCGCCGCCACCCTGGCGTCCCGGAAAATGCAGCGTCTGCCCGGCCTCTCCTTTGAGGCCCTCACGGGGGAGGATGACCAGGACAAGGCCGTGGCCAGTCTTGTGCAGCCCATCTGGGTGGGTGGACGGATCCGGAATGCCATTACCGGGGCCCGGACCCGGCTGCGGCTGGCGGAAATATCCCTGGCCGGCATCCAGCGGGACCTGGTGGAGAGAACCCTCCTGGTCCTTGCTGACCTGGAGGGGCTGGAAAACCAGATCCGGGCCGGGGAGAA
>JAKSBO010000543.1 GCA_022361095.1 Desulfobacterales bacterium
AGTTTGAAGAGAAGGCGGCCAAAAAATTCCTTAAACCCGAAACGTCTCAGCTTTTAAATAAATGCGCCGATGCACTGGAAGGCCTTGCCGATTTCAGCCAAAAGGCCCAGGAAGAAGCTTTTAAGCAGATCATGGAAGAGACAGGGCTTGGGTTTGGAAAAATTGCCCAACCCCTGCGGGTGGCGGTCACCGGCACAACGGTGAGCCCCGGCATATTTGAAATGTTTATTGCTTTAGGAAAAGAGAAGACCGTCCGGCGCATCAGAACGGCAGCGCAGTTCTGTGCCGCCCAGGGCAAATAGAAAAACACCGGGCACCACATTGCTGAGACCCAAAATGGGCAATGGGCTGTAAGGGATTAAAATTTGAGGCGCGGTCAATGGCAAATGCCATTGACCGCGCCCATTTTTTCAACAACCCAAGCGCTTACTAGCCGGAAACTTCAGCTTTCTTTGACAGCCGAAACCGGCTTTCAAGAAAGATATGCAGAACAACACCTACACCAAGCCCCCAGGCTGCGCCGTGCATGGCAAGAACAATGGCCATTGTTCCGGCAACGCCCAGCTGAAGGGGATCCTTGATTTGCTTGAAGGCTGTAATGATGCAAAGGTAACCTGTGACGACCATGGTCAACGAAAGCCCGATCGGCAGAAAGGGTTTAAAGAAACTGACCAAGGGAAGGATGAACAGGGCAATGAATCCTGAAATCCAAAAGGTGCCTGCCCCGCTGAAAATGGAATCCATTGCGTTCCGGCCCTGGCGGTAACGATCTGCCAATGTTGCGGTTACGGCTGTCCAGATAGGCCCTGCCAGACCCGGGTAGGGAGAAAAAAAAGAGTGAATCACATTCCGGATTCCCGTGATAATATGAATCCGGTCCGTATCTATATCTACTGTTTCATCGGGCCTGCTCTCCTCACATGCGGCCTTGACCAGAACAGTGCCGACGATCACGTCGCCAAAGGCGATAATATAAGCGATAATTGCTGTGGGGATGGCTTTGATAAACATATCCGCATCAGGAAACCCAACGCTGAAGGGCAGGTAGGACCACATCTGCCCAAAGGCCGGTATGGTGATACCCCATTTGATGTCCGGAATCGGGTACTCATTGACAAGCATACCAATGACAATGGCCACGATCATGGCGGGGACCATACCGAATTTCCCCATGAGCTTTGCCATAGGATTATCGGATTTCATTCTGGTAAATGAAACGGAAAAGAGCATGTAAAAACAAACCAGACTCCCAAGGCCTATGGCTATGGGCGTTTTTGGAATTCTGCCGCCGATTTTTAATTCCCCCATGTAGGCGGCCACACCAGCACCGAGCAATATCCCCGCCTTAATAGAGTCGGGCACCTTGGTCACGACTTTGGAGCTGAGGCGGGAGATTCCCAGGAACAAAAAAATGGCGGCCACCAGAAGCTGCAGGGCCACCAAGGCCTTGATCGCTTCAGGCCCGGGAGCAAACTGCCCAAGGTAGAGCAAAACAACGGGAATGGCAGGGGTTATCCATCCCGGCACCATGGGTGTTCCAAGAAATGCGGGCATCATAAAACCGAGACCGCAGACAAATACAAAGGCAAGGGCAACACTGTAGGGAAGTCCCAAATATTTTTCCAGCAAAGGAATCATGGCAAGGCTTACAACAAACAGGATAAGGGCCTGAATAAACTCCACCCATTCCCATCGGTAATGGATGAAAGGAAGGCGTATTTTAAAGGGACCTGCGGGCCAGAAGGGCTGTTCTTCAGTGTCGTTGCGTCTGTATAAAGGCATTTTTAGCTCCGTAATGTTAAAAGGTTTTAGGCTGAAGGTTTTGCGATGTTGTGTCTGGGTCATAAAGTTTGTAATTCACAATCCTTGTATGGCTGAACCCTCCTTTGATAATTTAGTTGTCATCAGGCAAAAACGGCCATGAAAAATCTCCGGTAACCATTATCAATTGAAGAGTTTAACTTTCAATCGGCCACAAGCCTATAATGCTACGGCCGTCTGACTGAACCCTTATAGGCGCAAACCCTACAAAGCGCCCGGCCCAAAACCGGAAATTTTGCTGATTACGGTGCTGGCCGGAAATGTTACTCCCCGACATACGCCATCCGGCAGGGGGAAACGTGCAGTGCAAGAGGAAAGCGGCACCTCCCTTGCTTTTTCAACTTAAGCTGTGCTAATTATTTGAAATTCGTAAAATCCATTTCATGAATCAAAACTAGCCTATAACGATAAAAGGAACAGGGCATGAAACAGCCTGAAATTGATTATTGGATCACCTGTATGCTGGAAACATTTGAGAATGTCTCTGATCTCAATGTAACCGTGGGCAAGTCCCTGCAGGTGGAGACGTCCGGGCAATTGACCGATGTACCGGTATCCCCGCCGGTACTGGAACTTACCCCTTTCCAGGCCGAGGTATTTGCACTGAACCTGATTAACGGTGACCCCCGGCTTCTGGAAGACCTGGTTAAAACAGGTTCCTGCGATCTGTCCTACTGGCTGGGAAACAAGGCCCGGTTCAGGGTGAATATTTTTAAGCAGAAAAACCATTTAACCACCATCCTGAGAAAACTGGAAACTACCATTCC
>JAKSBO010000880.1 GCA_022361095.1 Desulfobacterales bacterium
GAACCAATCTGTTTCCCTTTTGCCGGATGACACCATAGGGTATCTGCATATTGTATTCACGAACACACATGGTTGCCCAAGCATTGCTGAGCCTATTGTTATTGGTATGAAAGTCAAGAAGGCTTTTGAAATTAACCTTGGTTAACAGATCTCCATTCATGACGATAAACGGCAGTGACGGCTTTTCCGGGAGTAACCTGATACTGCCGGCGGTTCCCAGTTGCTTGGCCTCTTTAAGATAGTGAATACTCACGCCCCATTTCGACCCATCTTCAAAATAGTCTTCAATCATTTGTGCTTTATAGTTCACGGAAATAAAAAATCGGTCAAAACCGTTATCGATAAATCCTTGAAGAATCGTTTCAAGCACTGGAGTGCCACCAATCTTCAAAAGCGGCTTGGGGCAGGACTCTGTTAACGGCCGTAATCGGGTCCCTAACCCTCCGGCCATTAATACTACCGGATTTTTTATTCGTTTTTCATCTAGAATATCCTGCAGCGTATGCAAATGGAGGACTTTCCCGTCATGATCCACCACCGGAAGATGATTGATTGACTGATCCTTCATTATTTTATGCATGGTCGCCAGATCATCATCCACGGATGCGGTTAAAGGCGAAACGTAATAGATTAGTTTAACCGGTTCTTCAAGGCCGACACCTTTTAATAACCCTCTCCTGATATCTCCGTCGGTTACCGTCCCCAATAGTCTTTCACCGGCATCCACAACAAGAGCTATCTGTAATGCACTGGTATCTATTACTTTTATCGTTTCCCGAATGGTTGTTTCAGGTGATACGGATGTTTTTTTCCAGTCTATCATTTTCTTCACCTGTTTTATTAATCTTTAATGCCATCATTGCTAACGGTATGATTAAGCTTCCATTCACCGTCTATCCGGCTCCAGATGTGGGGAGACCTCCAGCTGTCAATGATTTCATTAAAGTGTGCGTCGTCAATATTACAATATTCAAGAAACGTTTCATAATGTTTGACAGGAAATTCTCCGTCAAATTTACGGACAAGTGCAACCCCCTCGTCCCTGGTAATATGACCATCTCGAATTTCATGGGCAGAATCAGATGTTGCCCTTCCGATTCCAAATTTGATGTATGACAAGTAATAATGAAATCCGTCCAAACGATCATCCAGTGATGCATATTTTGAATATGTTCCCTCCGATCGAACAGGGTTGGCGGAGAAACCTGTGTTTTCAACACAATAATAATAATGTTCCTGGGGAACCCATTTTTTATAATAACCATAGAAATGAATTTGGGCACCGATCGCATCAAGTGCTTCATTTTTAGGCGGCATATACGGTACAAGGTCATTCATATCGACACCGTAATCGGTCAGGGCTTCAGGGGGAAGACCTGAAAAATAATGTTTGGTATGATCAGACCGATAATCCCGGGTTGGTGAAAACGCATTTTTCATATCTCCCCCGTATTCGACTTCTCCGTTTTCACCATACATGATCAAAGGAATATTAAAATTAACGGCAATTTGAAGTGGGAAATTGGTCTGTCCATAAATAAAGGGCTGGAAAGGATCTCCTAAAATCTCAAAGGAAATCTTAGTCAGCTTACGGTGGGTATTACCACTTGGGGCCCCCATTATGTTTGCAAGATTTCCTTTGTGAATCATATTTTGATGATTCTTGAAACCAATATCCGTATAAAGATGAGGTGCCCATGTAACGGTAAGTGGATTCATTCCATATTTGTGTTTCAATTCGTGGGCGGCAAAAGATGTGTCTTTTCCTCCGCTGGCAGGAACCAGCACATCATAACTGCCATCGTTTTTACGGAATTGATCCAATATCGCGATAAGTTCTTCTTCTCTTTTGTTCCAGTCGATCTTATTTTTCTTGAACTCTGCAAAATTACATGCTGAGCAAACACCCTCTTCATCAAAAGTGATTCTGGGGCGCTGATTGGATATAGTACATTTTTTACAAAACTCAACTTTTTCCGGCAAATTATACTTTTTAAGGACATTTTGTTTTTTTATCATTACCTAGACCTCCTATCTATGGTTTTTTATATCTTCTTTAAATTTCTCCAAAATTCTAAGCCCCTCCGGTCCGCTTTTCTCCGGATGAAATTGAAATGCCTCTACATTACCTTTTTTTACCCCCGAACAATATTCCACGCCGCAATAGGAAGATGTGCTTAAAATATCTTCCTGGTTTTCAGGTACGGCATAATAAGAATGGACAAAATACATATATGTGCCGATTGAAGTATTGCTCAGTAAAGACTGATCCGGAAACCGATCCTTTCTGTCGGCCCCATTGATTCGGCTCCAGGAAATATGGGGCACCCGCATCTTTTCACCCTGTTGGTTTGTATTTTCAAAGCGGACAATATCGCCTTTGAAGATATTCAACCCATCATGCAGGCCGAATTCATGACTTCGTGAAAACAAAAGCTGCATTCCCAGACAAATTCCCATAAACGGATTGCCCGAATCGATAAAATCTAATATCGATGGGATCAAATCAAATTCGTTCAACCGTTTCACAGCCTCTCCAAAAGCACCGACACCTGGAAGAATTGCTCCATCCGAAGATAAAATATCATTCCTGTCATGAGTGATGACCGAATCTACGTCCAAATATTCGAGCGCCCGCTGCACACTGAACAAATTCCCCA
>JAKSBO010001162.1 GCA_022361095.1 Desulfobacterales bacterium
CAAAATCTAGGAATAAGTTTTGCAATGGTACTTTTACCTGAGCCGCTTGGTCCGACTAATGCGGCTACACTTCCTTGGGGAACTTCAAAGCTTATGTTGTTAAGCGCATTCTTTGAGCTTCCGTCATAACGGAAGCTCACTTTTTTAAATAAAACCGAATTATCATTTGGCAGGGCATTTCCTTTCGCTTGTGGAAGGGCTTTTACATCCAGTACCTCCTGGATTCGTATAGCAGAGGCTTGTGATTTTTTTATAAAGTTGGTAATCCACATCACCGGCATCATAGCATCTGCCATTCCTGTGCTCAGGAAAAGAGCTAAGATAAGTGACGAGAGTTCCAAAGAACCGTTGTTTAGCAGACAAATTCCTGTGATCAAAACGGCAAGAAGCGTTGGTAAAGGACTCAGAATAATAATACCGAGTTTCGAAAAGAAAGAGGTTTGTGCCATCCAGGCACTCAAATTTTTTTTATATGAGAAAAGCGAATTATTGTATCTTTTAAAAGAGTGACTTCCATCATCAAAAGTCCTTACCACCGGCATCGCCTGGGCAAACTCTATTACCGCCTTGTTTATTTCACCCTGGCTTCGCTCGTAGCGCTCTCTAAAATGAACTGAATCTTTCATGGTGCGTGCGATTATCAAAAAACCGATCACCAAAACAACGACACTGGCAAGTACCAGCCTGTAATCAACCCAAAGCAAAATGATCAAAGTGATTGCAGGCGCAACAGCACTCTTAGCTATCATGGGTATGCTGTCAGCAACAAAAACATGCAAGCCCCGAACATCACTTTGCATTACTTTTTTTAATGCACCGGAACCTGTAGTTATTATATACCCTAAAGGCACTTGTGCTAAATGCAAAGAAAGCCTTGTTCTTAAAATCTGCTCTAGTTTTAAAGCCCCCAAATGCGATACTACAAAACTGCCAAGTCTTGTTGTAAAGGCAATTACGATCATAATTGCTAATAAAATAATGGTATTGACTAAATCCATTTTTATACCAAAAAGTTCTAATGGTGTGGCTGAAAGTACATTTGAAAGGGTGAAAGAGAGCAGTGTTAAACTTGCTATTAAAGTTATGGCTGCAAATGCTGACAGAAACATGGCAAGGCATATCTCAAAACTCACAGGTTTAAGAATCGTCCATAGCCCTTTTTTCCTGGATTGTTTTCTCATACGTTTCCTATTGCCTAAATGATTAAGTTACCTATAGTATTTTTTTATTTGGGAGCCAACAACCTCCCTCTTCCGCCATTTAAATGGCTTGGCGGTTGGGTTGTAGCGTTCAATAAAATCTTCAATCCGCTGTCGCAGTTCATTCTTTGATACGAAAGAGGCACCTCGTAGAGCTTTCCGGGAAAGAATTCCAAACCATACTTCAACTTGGTTCAACCAGCTGGCCGACGTTGGTGTATAGTGAAAATGAACATTATTATTTTTTTCAAGCCACGCATCATTCTTTTTATGTGTACAGTAATTATCCATTATGACATGAAGCTCCTGTTCGGGGCGATACTCGGCAACAACCTCGTCCATAAACCGTTTTTCTTTCAAGCGCTTGGATGCTCGGTTTTTCATCCAGACAAAGCACTATGGCGTTTAAAGGTGGATTCAAATATAGCCCTACGATATCTGCCGCTTTGGCTGCAAAATCCTTGTCGGTGCTTATACACCAGGACCTTTGGCGTTGAAGATGAATCCCATTGTTACGCAAAATCTTCCACACCGCATCTTTGGGAACGTTCAGTTCTTGAGCTATTGAAGGCCCGTCCCAAGCGGACAATCCTTTTGGGGGAGGTTCTCCTAATAGGCTCAGGACTTTATTTTGAAACTTTCGGCCATATTTTGTAGGTCGTCCGGAACGCGGTTTGTCCCGAAGTCCATCAAGGCCTTTTTCCATATACCTTATCCAAACCAAACACTGCTCTTTTAAATTTGTTTATATGAAAGAACTAAACAAACCCGTTGAGTTCTTTCGTATTTTGTTGCGGGCAGACTTCGGTGAAAGACCAAGTCGGCCCATAGCCGTTATTAGGGAAGGTTGTTCTGCCGGCGCCTCTTCGGGGCCGAAGGCCTTGGTGGCGCGGATCAGCACCGGAGTGACCAGGTAGTCTGTGAACAGGGCGGTCATGATGCCAGCGCCAGTCAATATGCCAAGGGAAATATAGACCCTGGCCAGTGCAGCCCTAAAATCGATAGATCAACTGTGCACCGATTTCCCGGGGCTGTGAGTAAAACACAAGATGCTCGCCCCTTGAATCATACGTTTCATCAAAGAGATTGTCGGCGTAGAGATAAATATCAAAAGAATTCCCTTCATATCCTATTTTTGCATTAACCAGGGTATAGGCGTCCCGCTCATATCTATTGGCTTTGTCAAGATAGGTCTTGCCTTCGCTGCTTAGATCACACCGGGCAAAAAAACCGTTTGACGATCTGTATTGCGCGCCTATATTGCCGGTATATTTCGGTGCATAGGGATTGGTATTCCCGCTGTAGTCACCTGCCATATCGCTGTATTCATCAAATTCCGTCTGATTGATTCCAAGTCCGCCGAAAATTTTCAGCGAAGGGCTGATTCTGTAAGTTATTTCAAGCTCCAGCCCCTGTGAAGTTGCGCTTGCGGCGTTGGTGATAAAGGTGGTCCCGTCCGTGCTCAGTTCTGAGCTGACCTGCATGTCGGAAATATCCATGTAATAGAGGGCCAGATTAATCAAAAGGGTATTGTTCAGAAAGGTATTCTTGGTCCCAATTTCGTAGTTTATCAGGGTTTCCATGTCGTACTTTTTTTGACCTTCCGGCGCCAGCAAGTCAAATCCGCCGGATTTGTATCCCTTTGAGACAGTGGTGTAAATCATTGAATTTTCGGTGAGGTTGTAATTCACAGCAAATTTCGGTGAAAACGCACTGTATGTATTGGAAAGATCAGCATCCCCTTGTTGAAATGTCTTTTCGTCATAATCATATCTGATTCCTCCTGTGAACGAGAGTTTGTCGGTAAGGTGATAATCGCCATGGGCAAACAGCCCGATGGTTTTATTGTCTCTGTGTTGAGGCTGAATGTTTGCTATGGTATCTTTGAGGAAGTCTTTGTCGTTATCCCCATAAATTCCGATCAGCCAGTTGAACTTTTCGAACACGGAACTCAGTCTGAACTCGACCGATCTCCTTTTATACGAAGCATCCATCTGGTTATGGAAATAGTTCAACGGGCTGAAATCCAGATCGGTCAGGCCGTCTAGTTTATATTCCCTTTGTGTGACAAGGCCTTCTATCTGGTACCTGCCCATGCTGTATGTTGCCTTCAGGGCGTGAGAGATAATCTCACTGTTGTCATATCCGTGGATATCGCTTGGAATCTCTTTTGTCATTGCAGACGCTAAATTATAATACGGCCCACTATTCCCATATTTGAGCAATGAGGAGATCAATGAAATCTCAAGGTCATCGCTTGGAGTCGCTCTCAACTGCAGCTTGCCGTAGTTATTGGACAGATCGTCTATCATTCCTCCCAGATAGGTGTTGGGAATCTGTCCGTCTTTTTCATAGTGCCTGCCAGAAAGCCGGATGAACAATTTATCTGTAATGATCGGTCCGGCCGTACTGAAGGCATATTCCCTCTTGTCATCACTGCCCAGTTGCACGCTTGCCTTCCCTTCAACATCATTGCCGGGTTGCCGGGTGATAATGTTGATGGCGCCGGCCTGGGTGTCCTTGCCGTATAACGTCCCCTGAGGACCTTTCAGGACTTCAATTCGTTCAATGTCCATTAAGACCGAATCAAATCCAAAGAGACTCGAAATCGGAATACCGTCCAAAAACATAGTCGCGGAAGAAGACAGATTGCCGCCATAAGAGCTGAGCCCCCGCATTACCGGCACGGCCCAACCTCCGAAATTCAAGTTATCGAACGATAGACTGGGAGTGGCAAGGGCGATGTCCGTTACTGTTTCGATTTTCCGGTCTTCGATTTCAAGGCTGTCAAGTACCGTCATTGAAATCGGTACATCCTGGACGTTTTCCTCTGTTTTCTGGGCTGTGACCGTAATACTGTCCAAAGTGGATTCACGTTCATCTCTACCTGTTGTCTGAGCCGCAACCATGATCGGCACAACAAGCAAGAAAACAAGTAAAACAGCGAACAAAATTCCACTCCATTTTTTCATAATAATATTTTTTTTCATTCCATAGCTCCTTATCACTTCGTCTTTCTTTAACAAACGCTGGATACATTCTTCCCACGAAAATTCAGATTTTTTCTCTAAATTTTGAGGCAAAGACGGCTATATTACTACCAGATCCCTGCAGAACGAAACTAATGGTGGCCGAATAAATTTTAATGGTAACCGAACTTTTGAAGTGTGAACATAAAAAGACTTGTTATGTTATTATGTTATATTGGCGCAATCAACCTTTCAAAAGAGCACTGAAAAACGATATCAAAAGGCCTGTTTCAGCGGTTGGCCCGTGTGACGTCTCACTCTGCCGGAAGATGGACGGGCGGATGAATCATTTCAAACATTCCCGAGGATTAATCTTATATTGTCCTTTAAACGCCCTGGAAAAATGGCTCAAACAAGAATAGCCCACAAAATAGGAGGTTTCGGTGACATTCATTTTACCGGCGGTCAGAAGCTGGCGGGCCTTCTCAAGGCGCATCTCCCGAAGGCATCCGAAAACCGTGTTGCCGAAAAGGGCTTTGAAGCCTTGATTCAATTTGCAATGGTTCATGCCTGCGATTTTTGCCAAATCATACAGACCTGGAGGGTTGGCAAGGTCTTTTAGCATGACCTCCCTTACGTGATAAAGCCTATCGATCTCAGAGGATTGAAAATGTCTTGCTGAGCGGTTGTCATGGTTTGTACGGTTAAGGGCGTCCAGAAAAAGGTCGATAAGTTCCAATGATTTGGCTTCAAAATATAGTTTTCTATGCGACATAACCAAAGATGAATCAAGCATCTGGGCCAACACCATCCGTATTTGCGGCGTTGAAGACATGGTCACGCTCTCAAACTCGGGTACCTTGTCTTCGCAGATGGCGTGCAAGACCGAAGGTAATCTCTCTTTTTGGTCCCAAACAATTTTTCTGAAATTGTCGAGCGTAAAACCGATGGTAACAATCGAGAAATTTTGCTCCCCAGGAATTTCAAACTGCCACTGGTAACCGTTTTTTGCGATAATGAAACCATTATTGTCCTGACAAAGCTGAAAACTATTCCTGAAACCGTTCACCCGGATCGTTTCAAAACCGGCCAGACAAAAGTGGAAACCGATGAATGCCTCATTGCTTTGGCCATGGATTTTGATATGATGTTTGGCGCGGCGCTTTTGAAGACTCAGGACCATTCCCGAACGGAACGGCATCATCTGAAGGGAACCCCGACCCCAAACATCCGACATCACCCAGTTAACAGGACCTTTATCCAAAACGGGCGAGCTGATCAAGGTGCTTCCGTCAATTCCCTCTTGCCATTCTCCCATTTCCAGAAAATCATGTTCCATTAATCTGTCTCAGATGCTGCTGACAACGGCACCCCTTATCGCTTATGATTCCGTATGGCCATTCACTCCGCTCCCAAACCGTAAGCGGGAGCTAAATTAGTTAGATACTTCTAATGACAAATCCTTATGTGGTTGTCAACATTTTTTGCCGAACGAATAAGGAGAGATCGTGTGAGGTGCAACCGGCATGGTCGTGAACTAACTGGTGAAAGTCCAGCCATAGCCCTTGAAAGGAGGGGATATGCAGGCAAAAGCAAGGGTGCCGAAAAAACTTCCCAGATCTATCCGAAAAGGGATTACTCGGTGACGGGAAGCCAATGATGGATCTGAAAGGGTGCTCAGGCAAAAGTCCCGCCTCTACGGTAACAGGAGATGAATCACATCCAACTGAAAGAAGTTGTGTTACAAAAGGTACTGCAGGCGGTGTGTGTCAAACAAGGTTGGATGATGACCATAGTTCATAATTCGTTGGTTGTCTATGATTTTATCATTATGGGTACCAGCCAATCCGCTAAGTTAATGACATTTGGCGTGCCAACTGCACAATGTAATGAAAATAAGCAGTTATACGGGAAAGAAAGGATAAAAAATCTTCCCTGGCGGCATTGATGAAAAAATGCCCGCCTTGCAGGCCGATCAACTCAAAGGAATCCGTGATATATCGTTTCCATGGAGCCATAACTGATTTTGGAGCCTCATCATCCACAACACCTTAAATGGCTGTTATCAGTATGTTAATGGGCGCTTTCTCTTTTAGGGTATACTTTTCCTCAATTGACCAAATCCATTAGGTACCAGGCATATCGCGTTACTTATCTGACACAGCTATTCCTGAGCAGAGCGGATACGGATGAAAAGGCCATATTATGAAAACCGCCAATTCTGACATAGACAGTCGTTTGCAGTGAAACTCCACCCGCATAGCGGGTGGCCTCAGGAAGCCCCCTCAAAGGGGGCGTTTAATTGAGGAAAGCCCCGCTGGGGCTATTTAAAATCCAGTTCTAATTGACGTTGTTCATTCTTTTCTTGTTTACGGATGTATGCTCTAACCGTTGTTTCATCCAATCCTACCGTGCTTACACAATAAGCGCTTGTCCAAAAACTCAGGCCCGTGGTTTTTTGGGAACCCAGAATCCTTCTATGAATTCTGACCGCACTTTTCCCTTTTATAAAGCCTATTGTGTTGGCCACATTATATTTCGGGG